>JAFGFP010000011.1 GCA_016931015.1 Dehalococcoidales bacterium | reverse complement strand
TGCGCCGGGTTTGGTAACATCGGCACGGCTAAGGTGGCTGAGGCGGTCAAGGGGGTGCCGGTAGGGGTGGTAAAGTTCGATATCCACCCCCTGATGGGGGGTAAGACCGGCGACCAGGTGCTCGGGTTGACTCCTTAAGAGCTTTAAGAGATATTGTCTAGGTAGGTTGGCCGAGGTGGCGGAAGACGGTAGACGCGCTAGCTTGAGGGGCTAGTGAGCGCAAGCTCGTGGGAGTTCAAATCTCCCCCTCGGCACCAGGTGAGTTTACCCCGGCTGGTATCGGTAGTGCCGGGTAGCGGCCAGCCGGTATAGAGTTACCCCCGGTGGAGCGCGGAAGTAGTTCAGCGGTAGAACGCTTCCTTGCCAAGGAAGAGGTCGCGAGTTCGAATCTCGTCTTCCGCTCCAGTAAATAAGGCCAGCCTGAGGGCCGTAGCGACTCGGAAGGGCTGGCTTTTTGCTAATACTCGGACTGCTTCTGGAAGTAGTAGCCGATGCCGGTCTCGGTTAGGATGTACTTCGGGGTGGAGGGCTCCGCTTCTATCTTACGGCGCAGGTGCGAGATATAGATACGCACGTAGTCGATGTCGTCGGTGTATTCCCAGCCCCACACCCTTTCCAATAGCTGCTGATGACTCAGGATGAGGCCGGCGTTCTCGATGAGCAGGCTGAAAAGACGGAACTCTCTCGGCGAGAGCCTGACCCGCTTGCCGTTTACCGTAACCTGACGCCGGGCGATATTGACGCCGAGGCGGCCGTCGTCATAGGTGACGCCTTCTCTCAAACACTGTGTCGGGGAGAGGGAGGCCCGCCGTAGTATGGCTCGCACCCGGGCGGCCAGCTCCTTATTGCCCACCGGCTTGATGAGGTAGTCGTCGGCGCCGCGGTCCAGCCCGTAAGCGACGTCATCCTCGTCGACCCGGTCACCGGTGAGGATGATTACCGGCACGTCCGACATCTCGCGGATACGCTCACAGGTCTGCCAGCCGTTCATCCGGGGCATGATAACGTCCAACAGAACAAGGTCGGGGCGGTGCTGATACATAAGCCTGAGCCCTTCCTGGCCGCTGCCGGCGGTGAGCGTTTCGTATCCCTGGTAGCGCAGAATCTTGGCCACCATTCTGGTAAAGCGCGCGTCGTCGTCGATAATCAGAATCTTACTGGCCACCGTGGTCTCCGTCGGCGGGTTCTCCCTTACGTCTGAGTAATATCTCCCTGATTACGGCGGGGAGCTGGCGGGTATCGACGGGCTTTGAGATATAGGTATCGCAGCCGCACTTGATGACGCTTTCCCGGTCACCGGCCATAGCGTGGGCGGTAAGCGCGATGATGGGGGTGTCGCTGAAGGTGGGGTTCTTTCGCAGCCGCTTGGTTACCTCGCAGCCGCTCAGCTTGGGGAGGCGGATGTCCATCAGGATGAGGTCGGGACGCTCTCTTACCGCCAGGGCCAGGGCCTCTTCGCCGTCGCCCGCCTTGACCAGGGTGTAGTCCCTGTCTCTTAAGGTCATCTCCATCAGCTTCATGTGCAGGGGGTTATCCTCCACGATTAGTATCTTGGGCGGCATGGCCTCTCACTCCTTATACGAGCATCTCACCCTTTTGCCAGGGGCAGGCTGATAGTGAAGCGGCTGCCCCGGCCGTAGTCACTCTCCACCTGGATTTGCCCGCCGTGCTTGGCGACGATTCTTTTAACCACCGCCAGTCCCAGCCCGGTGCCGCTCTTCCCGTTGCCCGGGGTGTAGTCCAGCTGGCAGAAGGGCTCGAATATCCTCTCCTGGTCTTCCTTCTTGATGCCGATGCCGTTATCGATTACGCTGAGTTCTAGGCGTCCGTTACCGCTGGCGGCCTTAATCTTCAAGCGCCCCCCGTCCGGGGTGAACTTGGACGAGTTAGCCAGCAGGTTACGGATTACCTGTCCCAGCTTGCCTTTATCGGCCTGGAGCCGGGGCAGGTCTTCGGCTATCTCGACCTCGAGGCTCTGCCGCTTGGGTCGCAGTATCGGCATCATGGAGCGGGTCAGCGGCGTTATCAGCTCGGCCAGGGCGATATTTTCCAGCTTGAGTTCCGTTCGGTCCGATTCTATCTTGGAGAGGTTGAGCACCTCGTTAATCAGGTTCAAAAGGTGCTGGCTGCTTTCCAGAATGTCGTCGAGGCACTGCCTTTGTTCCAGGTTAATCTTGCCGGGCACCTGGTCTCTCAGGAGCTGAGAGAAGCCGATGATGGTGTTGAGCGGGGTGCGTAGCTCGTGGGACATATTGGCCATGAACTCGCTCTTCAGCTGGTTTGCCCGGGCAGTCTCCTCGATGCTCTCGATAAGTTCGTGCTGCTGCGCCATGAGCTCTTCGCTCTGTACCCGGAGTTCCTCGTTCTGGACATCGAGCTGCTCGTTCTTTTCCTGAAGCTCTGCCTCCAGCCGCTTCCGCTCGGTTACGTCTCTGGTTACCCCGATTACGGCGGTTACCTGGTCGCAGTCGTCTCTAATCGGACTGAAGCTGGTGCTCGTCCATATCTCGCTGCCGCGGGCGTTTATCTTGGTATCGGCGATGATGGTTCTTCCGGTCTTAAAGGTAAGCCGGGCTCCCTCGGTGAGCTGAGTGGCCATCTCCGTCGGGAGGGCGTCAGAGACCCTTCTCCCGGTTAGCTCCTCGGCGTTCTTCCCGAGGAGCCGGGCGGCGGCCCGGTTCAGGGACAGTATCCGGTCGCGGGAGTCAATCATGTAGATGAGGTCGCTGGCGTTTTCCACCAGGGTGCGGTACTTAGCCTCGCTTTCCCGGAGCACCCGGGCCATGATTTTCCGTTCCGTGATGTCCTCAATCATGGCATCGAAGCAGAGTGCCCGGCCCATGTCGTCTCTTACGGTAATAACCCGGTTCAACACCACTATTTCGCGACCGTCCTTCCGCCGCCAGTAGAGCTGAAGGGAGAGGCCGCCCCGGGCGTTTAATAGCTCCTCCAGGATAGACTGCCGGTCTCTCCGGTGGACGTAGAGCTTTACGATGTTCATCGACAGTAGCTCGTCCCGGCGGTAACCCGTGATCTCTGCCAGGGCCGGGTTTGCCTCGATGATTCTGCCCTCCGGCGTCGACCTGAGAATGCCCAGGGTTACGTTGTCTATCAGGCCGCGGCATCTCTCTTCGGAGTCGCGCAGCGCTTCTGCGGGCGACTTATTCCCGCCGGTTGTCAGCGCCTTAAAGCGGTGCCCGTTTCGGCGTCTTAAGCCGAGGCTGTTTCCGAACCGGATAAGGGTCTTAGATAGTTTCTTTCCGGTGAAGGGCTTACCAGTCATCTCGGGCCTGCCTGTCGCCGGTTGCCTCCCCCGACTTCTTATATATCTTCGCCTTGCTGTCGAGGCACGTTAGTTTTTCCCGCAGGTTGTCCGTCGGCGTCTCCACCTCCCCCAGCACCAGAAACCCCGGGGTCGCCAGCACCTGGTACAGCCTGTCGAGCAGCCTTCTCTGAAGCGGTTTCTGGAGATATATCAGGACGTTACAGCAGAATATGCAGTCCACCTCCCCGAAGGGCGGGCTTGAGCTTGAGGTCAGGTCGAAGTGGGAAAAACAGACCATCTCTCTCAGGTGAGCGCGTACCGTGTAGCCTCGGTTAGCGGCGGTAAAGTACCGCGCCGTGATGTCCGGGGGCAGATCGGCTACTTCCTTAGGGGAGTACCTTCCCGCCCGGGCTTCATTAAGGTTTTTGCGGTTTAGGTCGGTAGCGTATATCCGGATATCGAAGTTATAGGGGTGCTTTCTCAGAAACTCGGCGAGCGTTATGGCTATCGAGTAGGGCTCTTCGCCGCGGGCGCAGGCGGTGCTCCAGAACCTCAGGCTGTAGCGTTACCGGTTTATCTTGTGTGCGATTAGTTCGGGCAGCACCAGTCGGGTTACTTGCTCGAAGCTGGGTCGGTTTCTGAAGAAGCCGCTGAGGGCGATGGTCAGGGTCTGGCTGAGCCCTTCGTACTCCTCGGGGTGAGCGTCCAGGTAGCGCATGTATTCGGCGTAGGTCGCCACCCCGGTGACCTGCAGTCTTCTCTCCAGGCGCCGGGTCACGGTTCCGTCTTTGTAAGCCCGGAAGTCGTATCCCCCGTGGCGATATACCTTCTCCAGAAGGAGACCGAGGGCTTCCTGATTACCCCTGATTGTGGTGCCGTCCATTGTTGCCCCCTGGCAGCGCCGATGGCATTATTTAGGCCATATTATTGCCAGTTGTCACCATATCTATAACACATCAGCCGCTAAAAAGCAAGTCCGCTGGCAATAATCTTTGCCCCGGGGCCGGAAAATAGTGGGGGATAACGGTATTGACAATCCAGACTATGGGCTTTACAATCACCTTCTGAGGGCCATGTCGGCTACATGGTATTTTACATAAGATTAATCCCGTTGGCAGGAGGTGGCCGCTTTCCTGGCTTCGGATAGGGCGAGTTTCATTACCGGGCAGGCGATTAACATTGACGGCGGCATGGTGAAGGCCATTATCTAGCGCTACCGACTCTTTTAGCAGGAGGGGCTTTCTGGAGATAGCGGCTTCTCATTCGGGGGTAGTAGAGATGGACTGCCCCCTTTTTTATACCGGGCCGCTTTCTCCGGTCTTAACGTTGGGGGGTAAGCATGGGCTTCTTTGATATCTTCAAAAAGTGGAAAAAGAAAAGCGCCAAGACGGCGCCTGCTAAGCGCCGCGACCCGGAGCGCCGGGAGCCGCCGGGAAAGGCGAGGAGGCCCGCCAAGGTCGATGCCCTACTGAAGTTCTTTAAGAAGGGCCGCCCCAGGTGGCGTCTCCCCTGGTGGCTCCAGGTGTGGCGGGAGATTCCCTGGTGGGGAAGGGCTCTCATTATCGCCGGGATTGCGGGCATTGTCCTCGCGATTCTGTTTGCTGTCCAGCCGAGCTGTGCCCCCGAGCTCAACTACCGTCTTGAAGTGGCCGCGAATCCGGCCGCCGGCGGCGAGGTTAGCATTAGCCCCGATTATGACGAATACCCCGCCAGGAGCCGGGTAACCCTGACGGCAACGCCTTCGTCGGACTACCGGTTCGCCTCCTGGTCCGGCGATGCCTCGGGCACCGAGCCGGAGATTACCGTGGTTATGGACGCGGACAAAAGCGTGACCGCCAATTTCAGCATTATCCGGTATACCCTGACGACCTCGGTGAGTCCGGCCGGGGGCGGTCTGGTGAGCCCCGAGGGCGGCGTCTACAACACCGGCGGTACGGTTACCCTAAGGGCGACCCCGATGGTGGGCTACCGGTTCGTCTCCTGGTCCGGGGACGTCTCCGGCAGCGAGCCGGAGGTTACCGTGGTTATGGACGCGGATAAAAGCGCAACCGCCAATTTCAGTGTTGTCCAGCATACCCTGATTACCTCGGTGAGCCCCCCTGGGGGCGGTTCGGTGAGCCCGCTGGGTGGTATCTACGACGTCGGTAGTCAGGTAACCCTGACGGCGACTCCGGGGGCGGACTATGAGTTCGTCTCCTGGTCCGGCGACGCTTCGGGCGCCGAGCCGGTGGTAACGCTTACCATGGACTCGGATAAGAGCGTGACCGCTAACTTTGCGGCCACCATCCAGGAGATAAGGGAAATCATGCCCACCGGGATTTCCGGCTCGGCCGTGGTCTTCTCCAATTTCTTGGAGGGGGGTGATGCTATCGAGGGCTTTGTGGAGCTCACCGGCGAGTTCTACAGTCAGGACTGGAGCTTTGACTGGAGCTTCGAGCTAATCAACCCGGAGGGGAGAGAGGTCGACTACTGGCAGGGACACTGGGTAAATAATAACCACCACGATTTCAGCTTTAAGGCGCAGTACAGCGGCAACTACAAAATCATAGTGCGCCATAATAGCCTCCGCGATAAAGAGCTGCTCATTAAGATTAGGCCGATGGGCTGGGCTGATTAGCCCGGCTGCCTCCCGTTCCTGGCCGCTTGGTCGTAGGCACTGACTCAGTCTGTGGCCTTGCTACTATTTTACCACACCGGCTGCCCCTATCGGCGTATTGACAGGGGTCGTACCTGAGCTACAATTTACCTTACGGTGGCTGGGGTATATCATGGTAGGGGTGAGCGCCGATGAGGAGTCTGGAAAACTACGCTAGGTTGACTATCCGCATCTCCAAGGTCAAGGTTCCGGGACAAAACCACAATAACGGCTATGGTTATCGCTTCTTGTTTAAGTGTGATGAGATACCGGAGTGCGGTGGCTATGGCGCTACGGTGATGGAGGCCCTGGAGCGGTTTCAAAAACAGGCCAGATTATGGGCTAATCTGGTTACTTAGTCTTTACCGACTGGGTGGGCTCCGGTTAAACCCGGGAAGGGAAGAGGCAGGTTAGCTTTAGACGGGCTCCTGTCTCTTCCGATCCGGGGTAGGGAGAAGCTCGGTGGCGGGACAGACGGCGAAACCGTAGATTTCGCTAATCTGTCTATTCTTTCTTGAACCACCCTTCGCTGTAAGGGGCTACGATCTTAAACTCGGTAGCCACCCTCTTAAACTTCCACTCTCCGTTTATCTTGGCATACGTTTCGTCGTAGATGCCCGCCAGCCATTCGGCCGTTTCTTTCTTGCGGTTAGAGGCTGGTACTAAGAAATACCACACTCCGGTAGCGGTATCTCCGTCCACCTCGAGAAAGAGGTTATAGAAGTGATGCAGCATGAAAGAATAGGTGGCAATGGTTACGTTTTCGGTAAACTTGAGAATCTCTTCTTGGCCCTCGAAGTGTCCCCAGGGGCCGAATTCCCACACGGCGTCGTCGGCGACGAGCTTCATGAACTCTGCGGAGTTCTGGGTGTCGGCGAAGTGGGCGAACTTACCCTTGAGACACCTGATGGCTTCGATGTCTTCCAGCTTTTGAATCCTGGCGGCTAGCTCTTCATTACCCATGATTAAGTCCCTTCAAATTTATTATTTGTTCTATGGAATGCGGACGGTAAGACCGCCGTCGGCGACGATTGTCTGCCCCGTAATCCAGAACGAATCATCGGAGGCTAAAAACATAACGATGCGCGCTATCTCCTCAGGCTTACCCAGCCGACCCAGGGCGGTCATCGTCGAGAAGTGCTGAATCTGCTCGTCGGGCCACTGGTCCAGCACCATCTGCGTTGAGATTGGCCCCGGGGCAACGCAGTTGACCCGGATGTTATGGGCGGCGTTCTCGAGCGCCGCTACCATTGATATCGAGACCACGCCTCCTTTGGAAGCGCAGTAGGAAGGTATGGTCGGCATGGCTCTGACGCCGGATATGGAGGCGAAATTAACGATAGCGCCGCCTCCGGACTTAATCATGGCCGGGATAGCGTACTTCATGCCCAGCCAGACACCCTTAAGGTTAATGGCGATGGTTTTGTCGAAGGTCTCCTCCGATAGCTCTACCGTGGAGCCTTCCGACGGCGCGATAGCAGCCCCGTTGACCATAATGTTCAGTTTGCCGTAGTTCTTAACTACCATGTCGACCATCTGCTTAACATCGGCTGATTTGGCGACATCGGTCTTGATAAAGATAGCCTCGCCGCCGGCTTCCTTGACCATCTGTACTGTCTCCTCCCCCTTTTCCGGGATGATATCGACGACAGCGATCTTGGCCCCTTCTTTGGCGAAGAGAATTGCTTCTACCCGCCCCATGCCGGAGCCTGCCCCGGTAATAACGGCTACCTTACCCTCCAACCTGCCCATTAGCTTACCTCCTTAGTAGTATCTTAGCTAAGCGCCTCTTAAATCAGGTCGTAAAGTTCGGCCCCGGCGCCTTTCTTAATCTCCATAGTGACTATAGTCTGCGACCTCATCGCTTGCCGGTATAACCGGTATAATTTGGAACTGTTAACTAGCGAGCGGAGCGATGAGGGCCAGGATTTTCCGTCTTGATTTAAAGAGGATATCGGTTTTATAATTTCAGCACCACCCCAAAAGGTGCTGAGAGCTTGCAATAGCTAAATCGGTACCGCAAGCTCTCAGCACACCCCAAGCTCGTGCTGGCTACTCTCAAACAGCCGAGATGGGCCTTTTAGGCTTTTAAACAGCCGGGACTTTATGTTCCAGGAATGGGAAGATAACCCCAGTCAATGAGCGGGATCTGGTCCATCGGTACGCCAGCACGTACTAGAACGTCCCAGGAAAGTTCCCAGGTATCTGTGCCGAAGAAGCTTTGATTGTAGACCACGGAGTCCATAACCTGGTCACGTACCGGAAGAGACTCCCCCATGCAGGTGTACATCAAGAACATCTTGAAGGATTCGGAACAAGACTTGTAGGTCGAGTGCTCAATGGCACCGTCAATCCAGCCCTCTTCAAGATACTCCGGGGCGCGGCCGTCATCGTTAAGGCCGATGACGAAGATGTGGTCGGGGTGACCCACCGGATAGAGCTGGCCGATTGACCTCAAACCTTCAATAACCCCGCCAAGCATACCGCCGGCCTCGAAGATACAGTTGATTTCGGGGTTGGCCGGGACAATGGACATGACGGCATCCGCCGCCGGCGCGTCGTTCCACATACACTCCGGAGTTTCCGCGATTACCTGAAGCCACTGCGGGTTGTCGTAGGCGATGGTCTTGAATCCCAGAGGACGCACAAT
>JAFGFP010000083.1 GCA_016931015.1 Dehalococcoidales bacterium | reverse complement strand
GCCGATGACCCCCAGCGGCACCCGCTTTCTCCCCAGCATCAGGCCGTTGGGCAGGGTGCGCATGTCGAAGACCTCGCCCACCGGGTCGGGGAGGGCGGCTACGGTGAGCACGTCCTGGGCCATGGCGCTGAGGCGCTCCGGGGAGAGCATCAGCCGGTCGAGCATGGCGGCGCTCATCCCGGAGGACTCACCGGCCTGGTAATCAATCCGGTTTGCGGCCAGTATCTCCTTCTGCTTGGCCAGCAGGTCTTCGGCGATGTTACCCAGGGCCCGGTTCTTGACCTCGGTGGATAGATAGGCCATGCGGCGGGAGGCGGCCTTGGCGGCTTCCCCTTTTTCTTCCAGCTCTTCGATTGCGGTCTTCATAGCTTTCACTCCTTTGGGCTACTTGAGCACACCGATTCCAGTTAGGTCGTAATGGTAGAAGATGAGGGTCTCGGTTATCTGCTGTACCTTACGCATCTGTAGCGAGCAGGCGCCCTTCCTCCCATCCTCCATCTCAAGGGTATACTCGTCGAGCTCGGCCACCGGAAATTTAATGGCGAAGCTGCCCCACCACTCCTCGCCCCGCTGCTCCGTGGCCGGGTTGCGGTAGATGCGGTAGGCAACCTTGGCCAGGGTATCTTTTTCTTCGGTATCGTAGATCGTGCCCAGGCCGTTGCTTACGAAAGTAACCATTTTAACAACTCTTTTAGCTCCGGGCGGCGTTCGGCTATTCCGGCTTCCGGAACTTGCGCTTCATGACCTCGATTTCCTGCTGCTTCTGGAACTCGTCCTCGGTTAGCGGCTGGCAGGACTTAAGCTCTTCGTCTTCTATCAGGATAGTATAAAGCGCCCGGCATTTCCAGCAGCGGTACGGCCCCTGGTAGCGCTGGTCGCGGAGAGAGAAGCTGCCTTCGGTTTTACATTCAGGGCAGGCTATTTTAAATAGCATTGTAATCCTATCCCCTCTTTCCCCTTCCCTTTGTCAAAGGGAAGGGGAGGTATTTTGGAGGGGCTTCGCCCCTCTTGGGCTCCCCGGCATTAAACTCTAAAAGTCGGTTGAAGGTAAGCCATGCTAAGAACAGCCTATCAGGTTTCATAGCTATTGGTCTATACCCCGACACCCGCTTTAGCCCATGGAAAGCTGTTCCCCTTCCTTCTTGGAAATCTTCGGGGCTTTAGCGAAAGTGACACTGGTCTGAGTCTGCGGGGGCATATCCACGGTCTTACCGTGCAGTAGCTCCTCTATGGTGAGTATCTGGATTTTGGGGTAGTCCTTATCCCATCCGGGTGAGTGGTAATAGTCGGCATCCACCGCCTCGACCTTCATCGGGCCGGTGGGCGGCTCAAGTGTTATCAGGACGCCGATAGCCTCGTTTGCCGCCACCGCTTTAAGCTCCCGCACAGTATTTGCGCCGACGTGCCCGCTCTTTACCTGAACCACCACCCGCTTGGGCTTGCCGGTAGTGTCATCGGTAAAAAGGATAACGCCGTCAATCCCCTTATCCGCCCCCTTCTTTTTATCACCGATGGGGCGGGCTTTGATGAGGCTCAGCGCCCACCACTGGAACTGATACCGGTCTTCGTTAGCCAGGGCCTTGGCTCCGGATAAGTCCGCCGGCTCGCCGATAACCTCGGCGTCAATGCCGAAGCTGTCCTTGAGGCGGTTGCGCATGAGAGCGATAGCCAGGTGGGTAATATCGATACCTATCCAGCGGCGGTTCAGCTTATGGGCGGCCGCCACCGCTGTGCCGCAGCCGCAGAAGGGGTCGAGGACGACATCCCCTTCGTTGGAGCTAGCTTGAATGATGCGCTCCAAGAGAGCCAGGGGTTTCTGCGTTTCGTAGCCAAGTCTTTCTCTAGCTTGAGAGTTGATTGGCGGAATATCATCCCAAAGACTTTGAAGAACAGTACCCTTTATTTCATCTAAATATCGTTTAAGCCTAATTCCACCAGCTTTAGTAAAATGTAATCTCCCCTCGTCGTCTAACTGTTTCATAGTTTCTATTGGGCAACGCCAAAGCGATTTTACACCTTTATACTCATACTCATAACCACCGCCTGATAAACCTTTTGCAGTAAGGTTATCGTCAGCCCATAATCTACCATCAGGGTCTTTGTAGCGGAATCTTGCTTTGTATTCTTGTTCATGTGGTCGGTAAATCTGATTCCATATCCAAGAGCTGGTCTTGGTGTAAAACATGATACGGTCAGCATTTGCACCATACCGCCCAGGGTCGTTATGGGCCGTGGTTCTTTTCCACACAATCTCATTCCTGAAGTTCACCGGCCCGAATATCTGGTCTAAGACCAGTTTCAGGTAGTGGCTGGCGGTGGGGTCGCAGTGGAGATATAGCGAGCCGGTATCTTTAAGCACCCGGTGAAGCTCCACTAACCTGATGGTCATCATCACCAGATAAGCCATGACGTCGTTATTGCCCAGGGCGTCATGGAGAGCGCCAATCAGGCTGGCTACCTTTATCGGCCCGTTAGTCACAATTTCGTGGTAGGTATCCTGTGCCGCCTGCGTCCATTGCCAGCTATCGGTAAAGGCTTGTATCTGGGCTTCGGACTCGACGCCGCCGTTCTCCTTGAACAGTATGTTATAGTCCTTCTTGCTGTTGAACGGCGGGTCCAGGTAGACGAGGTCGATGGAGTTATCCGGGAAATAGTCGCGGTTACACAGGATTTTTGCATTATCCCCGAAGTAAAGGACATTAGTCTTCAGTTCCGTCATGGCCCCACCCCCTTAAGCTATGATACCGCCGCCCGGTTCGGGCTGTCCCGGGCTCTCGAAGTATCCCATCCCCCGGAAATAGTAGTAGTAGAGGGGTGGGGTGCTGCTCACCGCCCGGTTGACCCGCTTCCGGAGCGAGCACCGCCCCCGGCGGCCGTCCTCCAGCTCGATGATATAGCCGTCGCCGTCACCGAGGCGCCGGTACTCTTTAGGCACCAGCTCTCCCCACCAGTGCAGCGGCGACTCGTCATAGAAGCGGTAGTCGACGCTAACTAAGGCCTCTTCGCTGCCAAAATTGTAGAGTCTGCCGATAGGCACTTCAAAACCTCTCTTTCTAAAGCAACACCAGGTTGTTACGGTGGACGACCTCGGAGCCGTAATCGTAGCCGAGTAAGGTGGCAATCTCGCCGGAGTGGGCTCCTTTGATAACCTCGATGTCCGCCGAGCTGTAGTTGGTCATGCCGCAGCCAAGACGTGTCCCTTCGGCATCGCTTATATTAACAATGTCTCCCTGCTCGAAGCGGCCGCTGACCTGCTTGATACCGGCCGCGAGCAGGCTCCCCTGCCGTTTCTTAAGGGCCGTGGCCGCCCCCGAGTCCACCACCAGCCGGCCCTTGGTGCAAAGTCCGCTCAGCATCCAGCGCTTGCGGCTCTCGAGCTTGCTGGCGGCGGGCAGGAAAAGGGTGCCCACCGCCTCGCCGCCGGCCAGGCGTAGAATAACCTCCGGCTCCCGGCCGTCGGCCACCACCACGGCAATGCCGGAGGCGGTCGCCAGCCGGGCGGCCTCTATCTTGGTAACCATCCCCCCGATAGCCAGGCTGCTGGTGGTGCCCGCCGCCAGCTTCTCAATCCCGGCGTCTATCTTGGCGACCTGCGGGATGAGACGGGCCTCGGGGTGATGGTGTGGGTCGGCGGTATACAGCCCGGCGATGTCGGAAAGAATCAGAAGCAGGTCGGCATCGACCAGGTTGGCCACCATCGCCGACAGGTTATCGTTGTCGCCGAACCTGGCTTCTTTAATCTCGTCCACGGCCACCACGTCGTTCTCATTGACGATGGGCAGCACCCGGAGCTCAAGCAGGGCCAGCAGGGTGTTTCGGGCGTTAAGATAGCCGGCCCGGTCGGAGAGGTCGGCCTTGGCCAGCAGCGCCTGCGCCACGGTAATATCGTGCTGGCTGAACAGGCTGTCGTAGAAGTTCATCAGGCGGTTCTGCCCCACGGCGGCCAGCACCTGCTTGTAGGGGATACCCCCCACCTTCCGCCTCCGAGGGAGCTCAAGGCAGTGCCGGCCCGCAGCGATGGCCCCCGAAGAGACGACAATAATCTCCCGGCCCTGCTCGTGGAGCTTAGCCACCTGAGCCACCAGGCCGGACATGATTTCCGGATTGAGGTGGTCGCTGCCGCCGGTAACCAGACCGGTGCCGAACTTGACCACCAAGCGCTTATATTGCTGATTAAGCTCTTTATCCACTACGCTAACCTGACAAAATCTTGCTCAATTATATCAAGTAGCGCCAGGCGGGACAAGAAGGAGCTTGTTGCGAAGGAGTCAATTGTATTATAGAATATGCCTGCTATGCCTAGGGGGTTTCCAAGAGGTTGTCCAGTTCCAGACGGTTTGAAAGCCTTAATATTGAGGGAGAGTGGTTCTCGCCGTGGTCGGGGCACTTGCAACACTTGTAAGAGAATGGGGCAAATAACGAAAGTATACCGAGAGAAACCATGTCCTCATATGAAGAGTGTTGGAATATACATAAGGCCCGCTAGGTTAAGATAAAGCCACACAGGATACTTTATTGCTCTCTACCTCCTTTGCCATCCCGCGCTCTCGGGTGCTATAATTTTTCTGGCTATTTCCTTGGGAGCGTCTGATAAATGCCGGAGGCTGAAAAGAAGATTATCGCCGTTATCGGCGGCAGCGCCCCCACCTCTAAGGAGGCCAAGCTGGCCGAGCAGGTGGGGCAGGAGCTGGCCAAACACGGGGCGGTTCTAATCTGCGGCGGTTTGGGGGGTGTCATGGAGGCCGCCTGCCGGGGGGCCAGGGCTGAGGGGGGGCTTACCATCGGCATCCTTCCCGGGGAAAACCCCAAGCTGGCCAACCCCTACGTCGAGATTCCCATCGCTACCGGCATCGGCTATGCCCGGAACGCGGTGGTGGTCAAATCGGCCCAGGCGGTTATCGCCGTCGGGGGTAGTTACGGCACCCTCACCGAGATTGGCTACGCGCTCCAGAGCGGCCTGCCGCTTATCGGGCTTAACACCTGGACGATATTCCGTAACGCTAAGCAGGACAAGTCGATTATCCCGGCGGAGAGCCCGGCCGAGGCGGTAAGGCTGGCCATCGAGCTGGCCGACGACTAGTCCCGCCTGAACGTGGGGTCTACTTGACATAACTATCACTGAATGGAGCCGGAAATGTCGACTATTGAGAGTACCAGAGCCAGAGAAATCCTTGATTCCAGAGGCAACCCGACCCTTGAGGTCGAGGTGAGGCTTAGCGGCGGAGCGACCGGACGGGCCGCGGTCCCCTCCGGGGCTAGCACCGGTAAGCACGAGGCCGTAGAGCTCCGCGACGGCGACCGGGCCCGCTTTAAGGGTAAGGGCGTCCTCAAGGCGGTGGCCAACGTTAACGGGCCGATTGCCCGCGCCATCAGCGGCATGACGGCTAGCGACCAGGCGGCTATTGATAATAAGCTCATCGAGCTCGACGGCACCCCCGCCAAGTCCAATCTGGGGGCTAACGCCATACTGGGGGCCTCGCTGGCGGTAGCTCACGCCGCTGCTACCGGACAGGACGTGCCGCTCTATCGCTATCTCGGCAAAGATGCCAATACCTTGCCGGTGCCCATGTTCAACATCCTGAACGGCGGGAAGCACGCCGCGGACTCCACGGACTTTCAGGAGTTCATGGTGATGCCGGTGGGAGCGGAGAGCTTCGCTCAGGCCCTTCAGATTGGGGCTGAGGTCTACCACAGCCTGAAGAAGGTTCTCCAAGACAAGGGCTTGAACACCAACGTCGGTGACGAGGGTGGCTTTGCCCCGTCGCTGTCATCGAACAAAGAGGCGGTCGAGTTGATACTGCTTGCCATCGAGAAGGCGGGCTACCGGCCGGGGAAGGAGTGCTTTATCGCCCTGGACCCGGCCGCCAGCGAGTTCTACGCCGACGGCAAGTATACCCTGAAGCGGGAGGGGGTCTCCCTCACCAGCGCCGAGATGGCCGATTATTATGTCGCCTGGGCGGCGAACTATCCCATTATCAGCATCGAGGACGGCATGGCTGAGGACGACTGGGATGGCTGGCGGCTCCTGACCGGAAAGCTGGGCGATAAAGTCCAGCTGGTGGGCGACGACCTCTACGTCACCAACGTGGAGCGTCTGAGCCGGGGCATAAGTATAAAGGCCTCCAACTCAATCCTCATCAAGCTTAATCAGATCGGCACCCTGACCGAGACCGTGGCCGCCGTTAAGATGGCCAAAGAGGCTGGCTGGACGGCGGTTATCAGCCACCGCTCCGGCGAGACGGAGGACACCACCATCGCCGACCTGGTGGTGGCTCAGGCGACGGGTCAGATTAAGGCCGGCGCCCCCTGCCGCTCGGAGCGCACCGCCAAGTATAACCGTCTCCTCAAAATAGAGCTAGAACTCGGCAAAAGAGCTAACTTTTCCGCCGGAAAAGCGTTTTATAATTTAAAGCGGTCGGATACTTAGTGCCCGACGAGCCATAGTCCCGGGTTTTTGTGATATAATGAGGCGCCGGCGTGCGATTTAGAGAGAAATTACCAGGGAGATAGCTAATGACAACCAGACTCGGTATCAATGGTTTCGGGCGTATCGGACGCCTTACCTTCAGGTCAATTAAGACCTACCACGACGGTGAACTTGAGATAGTGGCCGTAAACGACCTCACCGACCCCAAGACCAACGCCCACCTCTTGAAGTGGGACTCCACCTACGGTCCTTTCCCCGGCGAGGTAGCGGCCGCCGAAGACTCAATCGTCGTTGACGGTAAAAAGGTGAAGGTGCTTGCGGAGCGCGACCCGGCTAAGATACCGTGGCGGGAATACGGGGTCGACCTGGTTATCGAGTCGACCGGCCTCTTTACCGATGCCGATAAAGCCAGAGCTCATCTTGCGGGCGGGGCGAAGAGGGTGATTATCTCGGCCCCCGCCAAGAACGAGGACGCGACCGTCGTCATCGGCGTTAACGAGCAGGACTATGACCCCGCTAAGCACCAGGTCATCTCCAACGCTTCCTGCACTACCAACTGCGTGGCCCCGGCGGTCAAGGTGCTCCACGAGAGCTTCGGGGTGGCTAAGGGGCTGATGACCACCATTCACGCCTACACCAACGACCAGAGGATTCTGGATATGTTCCATAAAGACCTGCGCCGGGCCCGGGCGGCGGCGGTGAACGTTATCCCCACCACCACCGGAGCCGCCAAGGCGGTAACCATGGTTATCCCGGAGCTTAAGGGGCGGATTCACGGCATGGCCTTCCGGGTGCCGACGACTACCGTGTCGGTGGTGGACTTCGTCGCCGAGCTTAAGAAAGGGGCCGGCGTCGAGGAGATAAACCGGGCCTTTCAGGCTGCTGCCGAAGGGCCGCTTAAGGGCATCCTGGCGTACTGCTCGGAGCCGCTGGTGAGTTCGGATTTTAAGGGTAATCCGGCCAGCTCCATCTACGATTCCCTGAGCACCATGGTCATCGGGGATAATTTGGTTAAGGTAATCGCCTGGTACGACAACGAATGGGGCTATAGCTCCCGTCTGGGCGATTTAGCGGTGTATATGGCGGCTAAGGGGCTTTAGTTAGCGAGATAACGGGCGCTTGCGTTCCGTAATTGACATCCTTACCGGCTGGCCCTACAATTGCTAGGGCTCAGAGTAAAAAGGAAGAGGCTTAAAGTGAAACTACTGGTTATCGGTCTGGGACAATGCGGCGGGCGGATTGCCGACGAGTTTGCCCGGCTGGGAATAAGGGCGCGTAGCGAACGCAAGCTTAACATAATTACCGGAGTGTTCGCGGTCAACACCGACGTTGCCGACCTGAGCGGTCTCTACTCCATCAGGCCGGACTACCAGCACCGGGTGCTTATCGGGGGCAACAAGACCGGGGGACACGGGGTCGGTAAGATTAACGAGCTGGGAGCGGAGATTGCCCGCGAGGACGGCGACAAGCTGATTGACGCCCTGCGGGATACCCCCCAGTTTGAGGAGACCGACGCCTTCCTTCTGGTGGCCGGGGCGGCCGGGGGCACCGGCTCCGGGGCCATCGCCACCGTAACCCAGAGACTCAAGGAACGCTACAGCGAGAAGCCGCTCTATAACCTTATCGTTCTCCCCTTTCAGCACGAAGAAGAAACCGAGGGGAGGACCATCTACAACTCGGCTACCTGCCTTAAGTCCGCCTATCTGGTGGCGGATGCCGTCGTCTTAGTCGACAACCAGCGCTACATCAGTAAGAACTACTCAATCAGGGGTAACCTGGCTAAAATCAACGCCCTGATTGCCGAGCCGTTCTACAATGTGCTCTGCGCTGGTGAGGAGACCAAGCCCGAATTCATCGGGTCGAGAATCCTCGATGCCGGTGACATCATACAGACCCTGTCCGGGTGGACGGTTATCGGTTACAGCCGGGCGACCAGAGGACGCCGCAGAAGCCCCTTCGACTTCCGGGATAAGATGGCCGAGGG
>JAFGFP010000082.1 GCA_016931015.1 Dehalococcoidales bacterium | reverse complement strand
TTCTGAGGCTGGGGCGGATGCCGGAGGTGGTGGTAGTGGACAAGCAGGGCAACCTGCGCCTGAAGCACCTGGGCAAGGGGATGAGCGATATTCCCAGCAACAAAGAGGTGCTGGCGCTGCTGGACGAGGTGAATGGGGAGGGGAACTAGTTAAGAAGCTCACCGTTACTTAAAATGTTTTCATCAAGCTTGGCAAGCTCTCTATCCGTCCCCTGTCTAAGATTTTCCAACGAATACCCCTCAGATAGTACCGAGAGAAACCTTCGTATGGAACATCGCAGGTATTCCTCAGTTTCGTAAATAATCTCTTCAAGGTCATGCCACTCTAACTGCCTGTTACCATGCACTATATCACTTCGGAGTTTATATGCTTTCCTTATCTTACCGAAGATAGTTTTTCTCTCCGCCTCGCCTCGTCCTAATAAAACGGCGACTCTCAAGGCTAATCTATATTTGAGTTCTTGATCATACCCGAGGTATAGGGATTCAAAAGCAATCATGTGGTCTATTAGCTTATCCTCGGGCGCACCATGATATGAAGAATTAAATCTCCTCAGAGGAATATTCAAATTATCAGGGCCCTCCCTATCACGCAAGCCGATGACGCTCCTTGCCAGCTCACTAACTTGGTCAGCATCTGCTTGGTAAAGCGTATATTTATGTTCACTATGTAAGAAATCACTCTTAGAGAGAGGGGACCAGATTGTCGTACCTCCGACACCCCATTCAGAATCACGAAGTGAGGCAGATATTAGCGGACCGGGCGTTATCATACCTCTATGACAGAGTCTTAAAGCAGTTACCATATCAACCAATAAACCACTCACCCTGTCATTTTCTGCTAACCCAATTTGTGCAAGCTTTCCAGGAGCACTAATCCCCTTAGCTCTCGCACGGTTAGGCAAGAAGGCTATCCAATCAAACTCGCTAGGGTCATCCCAGCGCCCATAAAGATCATGGGTCTTATTGTAAATATGATCTCGTAACTTTCTAAAAGCACGTCCTATCTGTACACCCTCTGCCAAATCCACGCAATCGCAATCACAGTCGAATGAATACAGCGGACAGAGCCAATATTTACTTACAGGATTGTGGTTTCCCGTACTCATCTACCTCCCCCCAAATCACCCCAGCCTAGTCCTCTTTAACCTCAAGAAGCTCAAGGCCGTTCGCCTCATCCATAACCCGCACCGCCTTAACCCCGGTAATTTCATAGATGATGGCCTCGGCTACCAGCCAGGTATTGACACCGTAACGCAGGCAGCCGGTCATCGTCTGCCCGGAGCGCCCCAGGGCGGCGTGGATGTGGAGCACCGGCTTACCCTCCCGGTTGGGGGCGAGCACCCCCACCCCGGCCACCTCGGAGGGCCCGCTGATGGGGAGCAGCATGGGGCGGGGCGGTCTTTCTTCGGCACTCTCGGGGCCGACCACGACCCGCCCGCTCCCGATACCACCCACCAGAATAACGTGCCCGGCGCTGATGCCCTTTTCCTCGGCGAAGCGCTCAAGACAGTCGGGCAGCTTATCGCCGTCCTCGAGCCGAATGACAAAGACCCGTCCCAAACGCCCTTCGCTTGCTTTCATATCAGGCCTCCTCTCTTACTACCCCCCGAAATACTGAAGCGCCAGCTTAATCTTCTCCTCAAGGGTCATCTCGCCGCCCGCCGGCAGTCCGGCCACGGCGCGGCTGGCCTCGGCGGCCGAGTAACCCAGGGCGGTCAGGGCCGCTAAGACATCGGTGTTCGCCTCGGCAAGCTCTATCGCCGGGGCGCTCACCCAGCCGACGGCTACTTTATCCTTAAGCTCCAGGATAAGGCGCTCCGCCAGCTTCTTACCCACTCCGGGGACTACCGTTAAAAGCTCCCGGTTAGCGGTGGCAATGGCCATGACCAGTTGCTCTAAACTCATCGCCGAGAGCATGGCCAGGGCCAGCCGGGGGCCCAGCCCGGAGACGCTAATCAAGGTCTGAAAAAGCCGGAGCTCGTCCGGGGTGGCAAAGCCGTAGATGGTGGCGCTGTCCTCGCGCAGGTGGAGGTGGGTGTGGAGGTGAACCACCTTACCGATACCGGCCAGCGAACTCAAGGTCGAGGTGGGCATATATACCCGGAAGCCGAGGCCGTTAACGTTGACCACCGCCCCCTCGCTACCCAGCGACTCCAGAGTGCCGTGCAGGCTAGCAATCATGACCCCTCCTTCATGACGTCTGGTCGGCGAGCAGCCTCGCCAGACGGGTTTCGTGCCAGTGGCAGATGGCTACCGCCAGGGCGTCGGCGGCGTCGGAGGGGCGGGGCACCTCGGCGAGACCAAGCTGGAGCCGCACCATCTCCTGAATCTGCTCCTTAGAGCTGGCGCCGTAGTTAGCCACCCGCTGCTTTACCTGCGCCGGGGTGTACTCGTAAGAGGTAATCCGGGCATTGGCCGCCGCCAGGATAGCCACCGCCTGCGCCTTACCGATGGCCAGGGCGGAGCGGACATTTTTAGCAACAAAGGGCTGCTCGATGGCCACGGCGTCGGGCAGGTAGCGCGCCATGAGACCGCCCAGCTCGGCGTAGAGAAAGCTCAAGCGCTCCCCCACCGAAGAGCGCTTGGGACAATCCAGGGCGCCACAGGCAACCAGGACTACTTCGTCATTACGGCCCTCGATTACCCCGTAGCCCATGATTACCGTGCCCGGGTCAACACCCAAAACTCTCATTAGTCTGTTAGACTCTTACCCCTAACCCGCCGAGTTATACTTCTCCACGACGTCATCGTCGAAATCGACGTTACTAGAGACCTGCTGCACCTCATCGAGGCCCTCCAGCTTGTCGAGCAGCTTCAGCGTCTGGAGGGCTTCCTTCTCCTCAAGCTTCAAGGTGGTCTTGGCTATCAGGCTCTGCTCCGCCGAAGCGATAGGTACCTTCTGCGCCTCCAAAGCCTTACGCACCATCTCCAGCTCATCGGGTTTGGTGTAGATGTCCACGTAGTCGCTCCCGGTGACAACGTCCTCGGCCCCGGCATCGATAGCCTGAAGGGACAGCTCCTCGGCGTCCAACTCGCCGGTACTTACGGTGATAATCCCCTTCAAATCGAAAATCCAGGCGACACAGCCGCTCTCGCCCAAACTGCCGCCGCCGCGGGTAAAGATATTACGCACATCCTGAATGGTGCGGTTACGGTTATCGCTCAGCGCCCGCACCATGATGGCCACCCCGCCGGGGCCGTAGCCCTCAAGGGTCATCTCGGTGAGGGTCGCCCCGCCCAGTTCGCCGCTGCCCCGCTTTATCGCCCGCTCGATGTTATCCGAGGGCATGCTGCTATCCCGGGCCTTTTGTATCGCCAGGCGCAGCCGGAAATTAGTCTCCGGGCTGGCGCCACCCTCCCGCACCGCCACGATAATCTCCCGCGTCAGCTTGGTAAAGAGCTGACCGCGCCGGGCATCGGCTACCCCCTTCTGATGCTTAATGGAAGACCACTTGGAATGCCCTGACATATCTCTCTCCTCTAAGGAAGACTACTCTAAATTTTAACACCGCCCCCACTCAGGGTCAAAGGGCATCAATACTCATATTGCTCATACC
>JAFGFP010000081.1 GCA_016931015.1 Dehalococcoidales bacterium | reverse complement strand
TCGGCGTCTTTGCCATCGGGCTGGTCGCTTCGTGGGGCATCTGGTCCCGTGCCGAGGAACGGGATAAGACCGAGGCCGCCCTGACCAAGCTGCGCTCGTCGCACGAAATCCTGCAGCACTATGTCCAGGCGGTGCAGAAGAATGAGCGGCGCCAGACCATCCTTAACACTATCGCCGCCCTGCTCGGTGAGTCCCTGGAGCTGGTGCGGACGCTGAAGAAGGCGGTGCACATGGTCGCCGAGCTCATGGAGGTAGAGGTGGCGCTCATCTTTTCCCTCGATGAGGAGGAGCCGGTGCTCAGGGTGGTGGCTTACGAGGGGGTTACCGATGAGTTCGCCAGCGCCCTGGACGGGGTAAAGGTCGGCGAGGGCGTCTACGGAGAGGTCGCCCGGACGTGCCAGCCGATGGTCGCCGAGGCGGTGCCCGACGACCCCCGCTTCACCCTGCCCCAGGTTCTCAAGATGCAAATCCAGAACCAGCTCATCGTGCCCATGGTCTTCCGGGGGAGGCTCCGGGGGGTACTCTGCGTCGCCATGCGCCGGCCCCGGCAGTTTTCGGTTGAGGATATCGAGCTTCTCACCTCGGTGGGCAGCCAGATAGCCATCGCCATCGAGAACGCCCGCCTTTACGAGAAGGAGCGCCAGGTGGTGCAGCAGCTGGCGGTCTCCGAGCGCAACTGCCGTCAGATGTTCGAACAGGCCAGCGATGCCATCTGGGTTAGCGACCTGGAGGGTAACATCACCGAGGCCAACGAGGCGGCGGGGAGGCTGATGGGCTACCGCATTGAGGAACTGAAAGCAATGAACATAAAGCGATTCCTGCCGGAGGCGGCCGTGGCGGAGACCGATCGGGTCTGGCGGCAGTTGCTTAATCAGGAGCCGGTGGAGCAGCCCTACGAGCAGTGCTTGATAAAGAGAAACGGGGCCGAGGCGATTCTCAAGCTGACCACCAGTCTCATCACCGGGGACGGCAGCCCCCGGGGCTTTCACAATATCGCCCGGGATGTCACCCAGCAGAAGCGCACCGAGGAGATGCTGAGCAAGATTACCGATGGTTCCCCGCTGCCGACCTTTGCCATCAATAAGGAGCACAAGGTCACCCACTGGAACATCGCCTTCGAGGCCCTCTCCGGGCTCAAAAAGGCGGAGATGGTGGGTACGGACAACCAGTGGCGGGCATTCTATGCCGAGAAGAGGCCGGTCATGGCCGACCTGATTGTGGACGGTGCCTCCGCGGAAGAAATCGCTGTGTTCTACCGGGACAAGGCTAAGAAGTCCTATCTCATCGACGGCGCTTACGAGGCGGAGGACTTCTTCCCTGAGCTCGGCGAGGCCGGCCGCTGGCTCCACTTCACGGCCAGCCCTATCCGGGGCGACGGCGGGCAGATAGTCGGTGCCATCGAGACCCTGCGTGACGTTACCGAGGGCCGGCTTATGGAGGAGCGCCTGCGTTACTACCTCGGTCAGATTACCAAGGTTCAGGAGGAAGAGCGCAAGCGTATCGCCCGCGAGCTTCACGACGATACCACTCAGGCGCTCTACGCCCTGTCGCGCCACGTCGATAACTTCGCCCGTGGTAACAAGAGCCTCGAGCCCGAGGCGACTTCCTTCCTGGGGGAGCTGCGCCAGCGGCTTGACGATGCCCTGGACGGAGTCCGCCGCTTTATTCAAGAGCTGCGCCCCCCGATGCTGGACGACCTGGGCTTCCTGGCGGCGCTGCGCTGGCAGCTCGGCGACCTGGAGAGGCAGTCCGGCATCGAGACGGTGCTCGACGTGGTCGGTGACGAGCGCCGCTTCTCCGCCGATGTCGAGCTGGTAATCTTCCGCATCGTTCAGGAGGCGCTGAGAAACGTCGAAAAGCATGCCCGGGCGACCAGGGTCGAGGCCCGGATAGAGTTCGGCACGGATAAGACCTCGGTCTCTATCAGCGATAACGGCCGTGGCTTCGAGGTGGACGACGACCTGGCCGAGCTGCCGCGCGAGGGCAAATTGGGTCTGGCCGGAATGGCGGAGCGGGTTCGCCTCCTCGACGGCACCATGAAGATTGAGTCCCGGCCGGGTAAGGGCACCAGGCTGATGGTAGAGGTGCCCATCTAGGGCTGCCCCAGCTTAGTAAGCTGCTCCCGGAGCTTTTCCAGCCGGTCTTTTCTCTCGGCTAGCTTATCCCTTTCCCGGTCGATGACGGCGGCCGGGGCTTTACCCAGAAATTCCCGGTCTGTGAGCCTGGTTTCGAGCCGGGTGAGGTCGGTTTCGAGGCGGGCTATCTCAGTTTCCAAGCGCTTTCGCTCGGCCTTAAGGTCAAGGATGCTCTCCATAGGGATGGCGACCTCGGCGTCATTGAGCACCATGACCAGGGTGTTCTCGCCCTGGGGGCGCTCCTTTCGGCGGTCGTGAAGGCTGACCGGCCTGGCCCGGGCCAGGGTCTCGATAACCGGGGCGTAGGGGGTGAGGGGGGTAAGCAGCTCATCGGCGTAGATTCGGGCGGTGGTCCACTGGTGGCTGGCGACCTTGTGCTCCGCCCGCACGTTACGGATGGTGCGGGTAATCTCGATGACGGCGGCCATGACCCGCTCCGAGTCGGGGTTAACGGCCGCTTCGTCGGGCTCGGGATAGGGCGCGACGGAGATTGACCGGCCGCGCTTTTCCGGAGGCAGGCACCCGCTCAGGTTGTGCCACAGCTCTTCAGTGAGGAAGGGCATGAAGGGGTGTAGCAGACGGAGCGAGGTCTCCATCACCGAGACCAGCACGGGCAGCGGGGAGGCTGCCCCTTCCGCGCGGAGGCGGATTTTGGCTATCTCCAGGTACCAGTCGCAGAACTCACCCCAGAGGAAGTCGTAAATCTGGCGCTGGGCCTCACCGAACTGAAAGTCCGCCATGAGGCCGCTCACGCTGGCTACGGTGCGGGCAAGGCGGGACAGAATCCAGCGGTCTTCCAGAGGCGTCTCCGCCGGGCTTTGCGGGCTTACTTCGCCGTTCCCGGCGCTCCCGATGATAAACCGGGTGGCGTTCCAGAGCTTGTTGGCGAAGTTACGCCCGGCTTC
>JAFGFP010000080.1 GCA_016931015.1 Dehalococcoidales bacterium | reverse complement strand
GCGCTCTGCATCAGGAAGTCCTCGCGAATCATCCTGGTTATCAAAAGCACCAGCTTATCGCCCTCAGGCAGGGCCTCCGGGCCCACCAGGCGGACAATCTCCTCCAGCTCCGCCTCCTGCTGAAGCAGCCGGAGCGCCGTGGCCCGGGTCGTCTCCCACTCCGGGCTGACCTCAGACCACCAGCCTCTAACGTCATCGACGTAAAGGCTGTAGCTGGTGAGCCAGTTTATGGCCGGAAAGTGTCTCTTGTTGGCCAGCGAGGTGTCCAGGGCGTAGAAGGCATCCACGATACGCAGGGTATTCTGGGTTACCGGCTCGCTGAAGTCGGCCCCGGGGGGACTCACCGCGCCGGCCACGGTCACCGAGCCCTCTCTCTGGGGCCCGCCGAGGCACTCCACCCGTCCCGCCCGCTCGTAGAACGAGGACAGACGAGAGCCGAGGTAGGCCGGGAAGCCTTCCTCGCCGGGGATTTCTTCTAGACGCCCGCCGATTTCCCGCATCGCCTCCGCCCAGCGCGAGGTCGAGTCGGCCACTAGCAGGACATCGTAGCCCATGTCCCGGAAGTACTCCGCCAGGGTGATGCCCACGAAGACGCTGGCCTCGCGCGCCACCACCGGCATGTTGGAGGTATTGGCGATAAAGACCTCTTTCTCCTGAAGGAGACGGCCCGTGGTCGGCTCCTTTAGCTGCCGAAAGCTGTAGAGCACGTCGGCCATCTCGTTACCCCGCTCCCCGCAGCCGACGTAGATATTGAGCTGGGTTTGAGCCCAGCGGGCCAGCTGCTGCAGGGCCACCGTCTTGCCGGTACCGAAGCCGCCGGGGATGGCCGCCTTACCGCCGAGCGCCAGGGGGAACATGTAGTCCAGAATGCGCATCCCGGTGACCAGCAGCTTCGAGGGGGCGAAGCGCCGCTTGTAGGGGCGGGGCTTTCTCACCGGCCAGCGCCGCAGCATGGCGATTTCCTTTATCTTGCCGTCCACCTCTATCTGGGCTATCGGCTCCTCGATGGTAAAATCACCCTCGCTTATCTTCTTAATAACGCCCCTCATGCCCACCGGCACCATGATGCGGTGCTCTAAGAGGTGAGTCTCGGGAACGGTGCCGATGATGTCGCCTTCGTCCACCTTATCCCCGACCTTGACCGTGGGGGTAAAGGGCCATTTCTTATCGCGGGGCAGGGGAAAGACCTTGGCCCCCCGCTCGATAAACGAGCCCTGCTCCATGAGCACGGTGAGGGACTTCTGCAGTCCGTCGTAGATGGAGCCGACGATTCCCGGGCCCAGCTCGGCGGTCAGGATAGCGCCCGTACCCCTGATGGACTCGCCGACCTTAAGCTCCAGGGTGTCCTCATGCACCTGGATGATGGCCCTATCCTCCTCCAGCCCGATTACCTCGCCGACCAGCCCCTGAGAGCCTATCTCGACAATCTCATAAACCTGAGCCCCTTTCATATCCTCACCGATAACCAGAGGCCCGGAAATCCGCCATATCTTACCCATAGCTTGCCACCTCCATAGAACACACTTAGACTTCTATATCGAAGCCGATAAACTTACGGATATAAGCCTTATAATACTGAGTCACGTCCTTGTAACGCGTCCCATACTTCGAGGGCACCTCAATCACCACCGGAGGCGAGGCCTTTCGCTCCTGAGCCTGAGCAATCAGGTCGCTAACGTATTCCATGTAGTCTTCCAGTATCACGACGATACCGACGTCGGGCTCATCGAAAAGCTCGCTAAGCGCCCGGCGCACCTCTTCTTTATCGCCCTCGCTGATTATGCGGTAGCGGCGGACGCCGGCCAGCCTCATGCCGCTGACCAGGTCCTCATCCCCGATGACCGCTATCTCCGAATGCCTAATGTTTATCATACCGAGACCAGATACTCCCTTATTTCTTCCACGGGGACGGCGTCAAAGACCGCCTTCAGAATCAGCCTCAGGTTTCTTACCTCAAGCTCTTTAATCGTCAGATACCAGGCTATCACCATCGGGGTGAGCACCCGCGGCGACAGCATCTCCTTAAGCAGGCGGAAGCGGTGCTTATCGATAATTTCGTCAACAACGGTGACGCTCTTAGTCCGGCCGTAGCCCGTAACCAGCTCCTCGGCTATCTCCCGGTACTGGGCAACCCCCAGCGCGCTCGGTAGGTCGCTGAGCTTCTGCGAGAGTAGCTCCCGCGCCAGGTCCGCCGAAATCAAATAGCCGCCCCCGATGATAGCCTCACCGACCGCCTTACCCAGGCCGTCAGCTAAAGCCCTGGCCACCAGCGCCAGATTGGTCATGTCGATAACTATGCTGAAGACCCGGGCCAGCAGGAAGCCGTCGGGGATGCGCCGCGACACTTTAAGCAAATTCTCATAATACCTTCCGTCCAGCCTGGCTTCGGTGAGGAAGCGGGCGCCGGCGTCTTCCGCCGAGTAGTCGCGGAGGATATCGGCATAGTCCCCCAGCCGGCACTCCACCAGAATGCGGATAACATCCCCCAGCCCCTCGACGGTGGCCAGCTCGTCCAGCCGTCCCTGGTTATGCATCACCCCCACCGGTATCAGGCTCGCCTTGCGGCCGGTGGCCAGGCCCTGCAGCTTAGCCTTAATATTGGCGGCGTCATACTTCACCACGTAGGCGGCCAGCACCCGGCGTATGCCGTCCGGCACCAGCTTTAAACCCTCCAGGCGGCTAAGACAGCCGCTGAAGTAGAGCCAGAGGTACCGGTCAGAGTCGTCAAAGGTCTTCACCATGGCCTCGGCCAGGTACCTTCCGGCCTCGGTGTCCTTAATAATATCCATTACCTCGCGGATGCCGGAGGCCACGTCCTGAACCGTGGATAGCTTGGCTACCCTGTCCACGTGCTCTCCGGTCAATATTCTGGCCTCGGCCCCCTTAAGGTAAGCCGACATAAAGGCATCTTTTGCGCTGGGCAAAGTAAGCTCCTTTAAGCCCCAAAGAGCTCCATAGCTACTTCAGGCAGTAACCTGGGTAACAGCATCTCCAGCCTGGTCTCGTAGGTGTTATCGATCCTGACCCTACCCTCGATGTCCTCGACGATAACCCCGCCGCTCAGCTCATGCTCCTTTATCTCCGCGACCTTAGCGGCCAGCTCTTTATCCTGGGAAACGAGCTTCTTGGCCGCGGCCAGGTCCCGGGACGAGACGTAGAGCCGCTCCTTGTCCAATCCCAGGGTAGCCACCGCCTCTTTAATCAGGGCAGTAAGCGCACCCTGGCTGCCAGCGGCTTTAGCCAGCTCGCTCTTCACCCGGCTCACTATCTCGCTAATCACCTCGGATTTAGCCTGGGTGAGCTCCTGGCGCGCCTTGACCAGAGCCTGAGCCTCGATGCGGGTGGCCTCGGCCCGGGCTTCCTGAAGCAGCCGGGACTTGGCTTCTTCCAGCCGGGCGGCCTGCTGCTTTTTGGCCAGCTCTAATTCCTCGGCCGCCTTGCGCTCCGCCTCTTTGATGATTCCGTCGGCCTCGGCCCTTACCTTATCCAGGATAGCTTCGCCTATCTTTTCCATTCCTGCCATACGACACCTCTACATAAGCCCGTGCAGATTAAGCGCCATTATCGAGAAAACCAGGCCCAGAACGCCTATTAGCTCAACGAACACGGCCAGCATCACGGCGTTGGTGAATATCTGACCCTTGGTCTTGGGCAACAGCGAGATGCCGGAAGCACACACGTTACCCTGGTGTATCGCCGAGAAGCATTCCGCGGCCGCCGTCATCAGCCCGATACCGAGCACGGCAAAACCGGCCCCTCCCGTTGCCGGCAGCTTGGGTATCACCGTGTTCAGGATGATAATCATCACGATGAGCCCATAGAAGCTCTGGGTCATCGGCAGCGACGCCAGCACGATGACGTTACGAAACTGTCCCCGGTCCTCGGACAGGGTGGCCGCCCCCGCCGAGGCTGCGGTCGCGATGCCTATCGACGAGCCGAGCAAGCCCCCGCCCAGGGCAATGGCACCACCCAGAACCGCTAACGAACTTGGTTCAACTAAACTCATTATACGACGTCTCCTTTCCTGTTATGATTTCTCGCCAACCAGCATTGATGCCCGTTTCCGTATCCTGAACGGGCTATAGTGTACGCCACCCCCCTGATAGAACTTAATCAGGAACTCGACGAAGCAAAGCCTCAGGGAGTGGACAAAACCGGTAAGAAAACCGAGCAGCAGGTTTATGGCGTGCCCCAGGAGTAGAATAACCACGGCCAGGATACCCCCCACCACGACACCGGCCACCCCGGAGAGCGGTATCATGCCGGAGATAACCCGCGCCAGGATGTTGAACGCCTGTCCCAGGTAGAAGGTAGCCAGACCCACCCCGGCCAGCCGGGAGTAAGACATAACGTCGCCCAGGATGCCGGTAATATCGAAGACCCCGAGCAGGGCCCCGATGCCGCCGCGCTCTTTATAAGCGCCGAAGATAATCAGGGCCACCCCGGCGAAGGTGCCGTACATGGCGGCGGTATAGAACATGGGCGGCAGGACGGGGAAGGGCATGATATGATCCAGCACCGCTGGGATGTCGATGCTCATGAGAACCCTCAGCAGCCAGAAGGCCCCGAACTGAATAACCAAAAGGCCGACCTTATTGATGACCGCCCCTTGATTCTTCTCCCGTACCGCCTTAATCAGGGCGGCGACGTGGGCGATGTTAATGTGCACCCAGCCGATAAAGATAGCCAGTATGATGAAGTTGAGCGGGGACTGCAGCATCTGCTCCACGCCGGCGACCAGGCTCAGGCTCTCGAAGCCGAAAAAGACATAGAGATCGCCGAAATAGTTCCCGGACAAGAGCCCCAGCACCAGCGCCACCCCGCTGGAGATATAGATTAAGCGCTGGAACATCTTAAAGCCTTCGGAATCCCCACCACCGAGCAGCCGGCCCATCAGGAAACGGGCGAAAAGCAAGAGGCCCACCGCATAGCCGACATCGGCAATCATCAGGCCGAAGAAGGTAGCGAAGGAGTAAGCTACTATCGGGGTGGGGTCCCACTCCCGGTACCGGGGGGTAGCAAACAGGTTGACCACCACCTGGAACGGCCGCAGCGCCTTCGGGTTCCTCAGCTTGGTGGGCGGTTCCTCCGAGGGCTCCGGCTTCCTGGTATCGATAAAGACATAGTCCAGGCTCGTCTTGAGCTCGTTTACCACCGATTCCAGGCCGCTATCCGGAACCCAGCCCTCAATCATGGTAACGTACTTGGCCTCACAGGCGCGGGCCAGAACCGCCAGCCGCTGAGCCTCGGCGACCAGTACCCCCCTCAAGAGGGCAATATGGTGCAATTCTTCTTTGGAACGGTTACGCAGGCTCTCATAGAGCTCGGCGAGCTGCGTCTCGAGCTCACCGAGACGCCTCTCCGTCTTTTCCAGAAAGTCCCGCAGCCGCAAGTCCTCATCGGGCACGAGGACGAGCTCGCCGCCCCCGCCGCAGACCATAGTCTCTACCGTCTCCAGGTCTTCCATCTTGCCCAGGGCATAGAGCACGGTCTCTTTTTCCACCACAGCCTCGGTGCTCTCCAGGAGGTACTTATCCAGCTCGTCATGTAAAGACTGGTATACCTCGCTGGACATCACGAAAACCCGCGAGAAGAGGTAGTCCCCGGAAAAGTGCAGGTCTTTCAGCCTGACGTCGAGCTGCTGGGTAAGCGAGCCGAGGTAGTTCTTCTGCTTGCTTAGCTCCTGGGTTTCCCGTTCGATTCTGGTGGCCCGGCCGTGTATCTCAGCGAAGTCAGCATAAAGCGAGCGCACCTCCTGAGTAACCTCGGTAAAAGGCTGGGTATAGATGACCTCGACATCCTCCCCCAGCGAGACCTGCTCCTTCTCCGCAATGTAGCTCATCATGCGGCTGACAAAGCCGCGTAGCTCGTTTATCTCCTTCTGCTGCTCCTCGATAGCCGCCCGGTCTACCGGCGCCAGTTCCTTACCTTCCTCGACATGAAGCACACCGAGCTGATGCAGGACCTTAAGTGTCGGCTCGGAGTAGTCCTTCAGGGTAACCACCCTGACCCGGGTCATGGGCTCGGGAGAGTTGAGGAGAACCGCCTTCATTTAAGCTCCGCCCCGGTAACGATATTAACCATACGCTCCACAATCTTACCGGTCTTCTTAACGGCGCCATCTCTAATCCCGGCGGCCTTCTTCTTGGCGTTTTCAACCTCTTGGTCGGCCTGCTTCCGGGCCGCGGCTATCGTCTGCGCCTGCTCCTTCTCTATCTCCTTGAGAGACAGCTCGCCGGAGGTGATTTTACCGGCCTCGTCCCGGCCCTTGAGAATAATGCCGCTCGCCTTTTTTTGGGCTTCTTCCAGTATCTTCTCGGCTTCGGTCTCGATGGTCTCGACGCTACTTGTAATTTCCTCAGCAGCCATAACGCACCTCTCTGCGAAAGATTATAAGGCCTCCGCTGGCACCCGTTCCAGCCCCACCCCGACACCGCCACTAACCGACACAGCACAAATCACGTAGCTAAGATTACGAGGGGATACTAGCTGATACTGCCCACTACCGGTAGGAGCATAATATACCGCTCTATATTTGCTCACCGCTTCCGAGACACTACTGGAAAGACTTTTTCGCCAGTCAAGGCCGATTCTCACAAGCAATCTCGCCTAAGTAACCCTGCCTAAGTAATTTTGCCTGAGTAATCTGTGAGATTATAACAGAACTTTTCCCCAAAGTACAACCGGCCGGCGGAGCCGCTTCACCCTAAAGCCACCCCCGCCAGAAACAGGTAACGCATCCCGAAGATATAGAGCCCGATGAGGGCCACGGACTGCCAGCTGATAACGCGGAACGTCTGGCGCTCCCGCCGCAGCTTAAGCCCGCTGATAACGATGAGACTCATAACCATGATTAACACCGCCGTCATCAGGTG
>JAFGFP010000079.1 GCA_016931015.1 Dehalococcoidales bacterium | reverse complement strand
CTACCGCATCTACTGGGACCACCTGGTGCTCAACGCCAGCCAGGTAACCAACCCCTCCATCGACCCCCTGCGTGAGCCGATGGAGCTGACCACCTACCTGGGACGGAAACCGGATAAGGTGGAGCTGGAACCGGACTCGGCAAGTCTGAAAACGAAGATGGCGCCTCAGGTACAGATTGAGGTGCCGGTGATGTTCGGAGCCATGTCCTACGGCGCCCTGAGTATTAACGTGCACCGCTCACTGGCCCGGGCCGCTCAAGAGGCGGGCACCCTGTGGAACACCGGCGAGGGCGGGCTGCACCGCAGCCTCTACCAGTACCGAAACAATACCATCGTGCAGGTGGCCTCGGGGCGCTTCGGGGTCAGCCCGGACTACCTCCGCGCCGCCCGGGTGGTGGAGATTAAAATCGGGCAGGGGGCTAAGCCCGGCATCGGGGGGCACCTCCCCGGAGAGAAGGTGAGCGCCGACGTCTCCCTGACCCGCATGATTCCCGAGGGGACCGATGCCCTATCACCGGCACCGCAGCACGATATTTACTCGATTGAGGACCTGGCCCAGCTGATATACGCCCTCAAAGAAGCCACCCACTACACCAAGCCGATATCGGTCAAGATAGCCGCCGTGCATAACTCGGCGGCCATCGCCAGCGGCATGGTGCGCGCCGGAGCCGACATTATCGTCCTCGACGGCCTGCGGGGCGGCACCGGAGCCGCTCCCAAGGTCATCCGGGATAACGTCGGCATCCCCATCGAGATGGCGCTGGCCGCCGTGGACAGCCGCCTGAGGCAGGAGGGCATCCGCAACCTGGCCTCGGTGGTCGTCTCCGGGGGCATCAGAAGCAGCGGCGATGTCGCCAAGGCAATCGCCCTGGGGGCCGATGCCGTTTATATCGGCACCGCCGCCCTGGTCGCCCTGGGCTGCGCCCTGTGCCAGCAGTGCCATACCGGAAAATGCGCCTGGGGCATCTGCACCACCAACCTGAAACTAACCCGGCGCATTAACCCCGACATCGGCAGCCGACGGCTGGCCAACTTGCTCCGCGGCTGGAGCCTGGAGCTAAAGGAGATTCTGGGCGGGATGGGCCTTAACGCCCTGGAGAGCCTGCGCGGTAACCGCCTGCACCTGAGGGGCGTCGGGCTCAGCGACACCGAGCTCGATATCCTGGGAGTCAAAATGGCAGGCAGCTAAAGATGAGTGAGAGCACAGTGACCGCTAAAAACAACCAGACAGTTACTATCGACGCTAGCGGGGTCTACTACCGCGACCTTAACGACCGGCTGAGAGAGGCCGTGGCTCAGGGCGCAAGCGAGATTAAGCTCCATAACGTCTGCGGGCAGCGCTATATCGGTACCGACCTTAAAAAGCCGGTTAATATCGAAATCCTGGGCACGCCGGGTAACGACCTGGGCGCCTTCATGGACGGGCCCCGGATTACGGTGCGCGGTAACGCCCAGGACGGCTGCGGCAACACCATGAACGGCGGCGAGATAATCGTCCACGGCCACGCCGGGGATATTATCGGTCTCTCCGCCCGGGGCGGTAAGATATTCGTCCGCGAGGACGTCGGCTACCGGGCCGGGATTCACATGAAGGAGTACGAGGACAAGAAACCTTCGCTGGTCATCGGGGGCACCGCCCAGGACTTCCTGGGGGAATACATGGCCGGGGGCACCCTGGTGCTGCTCGGTCTCAACCTGAAGAAGGGGGAGACGCACCAGGCCAACTTCATCGGCACCGGGATGCACGGCGGCGTTATTTACCTAAGGGGCGAGGTTCACGATTTCCAACTGGGGAGAGAGGTGGGGGTCGCCGAGCCGGAGGAAGCGGACTTTCAGGTTTTGCGCCGTCTCATCGGTGAGTTTGCCGCCCTCTTCGGCTACGACGCCGAGGAGATACTGAAGCACCGCTTTACCAAGCTCTTCCCGCGCTGGCTGAGACCCTACGGCCGGCTCTACGCCTACTAACGCCGAGGGAATCTGCTATAATGAACACTAAGGGGGACGAAATGTTCCGCCTGACCATAGTTACCGAGGACAGGGGAGGGGTTAAGAAACTCCACTCCGAGCTTCTGAAGCGGGGCTTTAGTTGCTCGGTCATTGATGCCGGGGAGAGGCCGTCTGCCGCCAAGGGCAGACACACCCCGGACCTGGTGCTCCTGGCAACCGACGGACGGCCCGCCAGCCCTGAGATGAAGGGGCTGGCGCGGGAAATCAAGCAGGAAAGAAGGCTGCCGATTATCGCCCTTATCTCCCGAAAGGCCTTAGGTAGTTTCGAGGCTGACTTCAGCCCGGACGACTTCGTTATCGAGCCCTGGGAAACCGACGAGGTAATCGCCCGCGTAAAGCGCACCATGCACCTCACCAGCCTCACCCCCGATAGCGACCTGATTAAGTGCGACAACTTAGTAATCGACCTGACCCGCTGTGAGGTACGCCTCGACAACCGGATAGTCTCCCTCACCTTTAGAGAGTACGAGCTGCTCCGCTTTCTGGCCGGTAACCGCGGCAAGGTATTCACCCGCGACGCTCTGCTCGACCGGGTCTGGGGTTACGATTATTACGGTGGTGACCGGACGGTGGACGTGCATATCAGAAGATTGAGAAGCAAAATCGAGGATTCAAATCATATCTTTATCGAAACGGTGCGTAACATCGGCTACCGTTTTAGAAAGGAATCATAGCCGTCATGTGTGGAATTGTCGCCATTTGCGGCCACGGCGCTGGCCGCTACGCAGCCACGGTAGATGACATGCTGGCCTGCCTCGCCCACCGGGGGCCCGACGACCAGGGTGTCCTCCTTAAAGAGGACGTGGCCCTGGGACAGAAGCGGCTCTCCATCATGGACGTGGCCGGAGGGCACCAGCCGATTTTCACCGGAGACCGGCGTAAGTGCATCGTCTGTAACGGGGAAATCTATAACCACCCGGCCCTGAAAAAGCAGCTCTCCGGGCATAAATTCCGCACTAACTCCGATACGGAGTCAATCCTGCACCTCTTCGAGGAGGAGGGCAAGGCTTCCCTACCCCGGCTGGACGGGATGTTCGCCTTTGTCCTCTACGACGGCCGGGACATTCTGGTGGCCAGAGACCCTCTGGGGATAAAACCACTCTACCAGGGCAGTAAGGATAACCTGCTTTTCTTTGCCTCCGAGATTAAGGCCCTGGAGGGGGTCGTGGACAGCATCCGGGAGTTTCCCGCCGGACACTATTACTCCTCGAAAACCGGGGACTACACCCGCTACTACCAGATTCCCCGGCACACCCGGGAGGAACAGGACATCGACACCATAACCGCCACGATACGGAAGAAGCTGACCCGGGCGGTGGAAAAACGCCTCATGTCCGACGTCCCGCTGGGGGTTTTCTTAAGCGGCGGCATCGACAGCAGCATCATCGCCTCGGTAGCCCGGCGTTACCTGGACCCGCTCAGCTCCTTCTCCGTAGGCATGGCCGGCTCGCCCGACCTGGGCTATGCCCGCCGGGTCGCCGAATTTCTGGGCACCGACCACCACGAGTATGTTTACACTCAGGACGAGGTGCTGGAGATACTCCCCGAGGTAATCTACCACCTGGAATCCTACGACCCGCCCCTGGTAAGAAGCGCCATCCCCACCTTCTTCGTTTCCCGCCTGGCCAGTAAGTACGTCAAGGTAATCCTCACCGGAGAGGGCTCCGACGAGCTCTTCGCCGGATACCGATACTTCGAAGATATTGACGAAGAAAAGACCCTTCACGACGAGTCGGTGAGGATTGTCTCTGGCCTGCACAACCTCAATCTGCAACGAGTCGACCGGATAACCATGGCGCACTCGCTGGAAGGCCGGGTGCCCTTCCTCGACCTCGACTTCGTGGCCTACGTTCTGGCCATCGACCCACGGCTCAAGCTGAGCGACGAAGACACCATGGAGAAGTGGCTGCTGAGAAAGGCCTTCAGCGGCTACCTTCCCGACGAGGTGCTCTCAAGAACCAAGATGGAATTCGCCGACGGCTGCGGCTCGTCGCAGCTCATCACGAGGTACGTCGAGGAGGCAATCTCGGACGCCGAGTTCCAGGCCGAGAGACAGCCCGCCGAGCATATCCAGCTCGCCTCTAAAGAGGAACTCTACTACTTCAGAATATTCCAGAGCTTCTTCCGCACCCCGGGACTCCACCAGGCCATCGGCCGCTGGCGCGGCAGCCACCTCAAAGACGATTCTAGGGCATAGACTTTCTAAAATGACTAAAATCCGTAACCTAAATTTAACCTCTCTGTAATCTGTTGGAAACATGCCGTTGTTATCCTTAAGTTGCAGGAGGAAAATTGCCATGATGAAAAAACTATGGAAACTCAAGCTACCGGAAAACATCACCAAGAACCGGGCTCTTAACTGGTTGGGTAAGGGCAGCCTGATTTTCATGCTTACCTGGTTTGCGCGCCTGGTAACCGGCGACTTCGCCCTGGCCGGCGACCCATCCGGCGCCGAGACGCTGGTCGAGAATCCGGCGGCTTCGGTAGATTACGTCTGGGTCATAATCTGCGCCGCCCTGGTCTTCATCATGCAGGCCGGTTTTGCCATGGTGGAGGGCGGTTTCTGCCGGCGCAAGAACACCGCCAACCTGATGATGAAAAACCTGATGGACTTCTGCATGACCTCCCTCTCCTACCTGGCGGTGGGCTTCGCCTTCATGTTCGGCGCCAGCAAGGGCGGCTTCATCGGTACCACCGGCTGGTTTCTCCTCGGCGAGGGCTACGACGTTAACACCTATCTCCTCTTCGTTTTTCAGGTAATGTTCGCCGCCACCGCCGCCACCATCGTCGCCGGGGCGGTCGCCGAGAGGATAAAGTGGAAGGCCTACTTCATCTACAGCATCGTGGTCGGGGCGGTCATCTACCCTATCTACGGACACTGGGTATGGGGTGGCGGCTGGCTCTCCACCCTACCCTTCGGCGTGGGCCATGTTGATTTCGCCGGCTCGGGCGCGGTACACATGCTCGGCGGCTTCGTGGGACTGGCCGGAGCCATGGTGCTGGGACCGAGATTCGGGAAGTACATTAACGGCAAACCGAGGGCTATTCCGGGGCACAGCATCTCGCTGGCGACACTGGGCACCTTCTTACTCTGGTTCGGCTGGTTCGGGTTTAACGCCGGAAGCACCTTAGCCGCTACCGAGCTGAGAATCTCGGTAATCGCCACCACGACCACCATGTCCGCCGCCGCCGGTGCCTTTAGCGCCATGCTCTTTACCTGGATAAAGAATAAGAAGCCAGATGTGGGCATGGCTCTCAACGGGTCGCTGGCCGGGCTGGTCGCCATAACCGCCGGTTGTGCCTGGGTATCGGCCCTGTCGTCCGTGGCTATCGGAGCCATAGCTGGTGTCATCGTGGTGTTAGGTGTATACTTCTTTGATAAGATTGGAATCGACGACCCGGTGGGAGCGGTAAGCGTTCACGGCCTGAACGGTATCTGGGGACTGCTGGCGGTGGGTATCTTCGCTGACGGCACCTACGGGGTCTACACCACCGAAGGCCCCCTGGTCACCGGATTACTTCACGGTGGCGGCTGGGGACAGCTGGCCGCCCAGGGCATCGGGGCCGCCGTCTGCTTCGGCTGGGCGCTGGGGCTGGGACTGCTTACCTTCAAAATAATGGACAAGGTCATGGGGATAAGGGTGTCACCCGAGGACGAGCTGAAGGGCCTGGATATTTCCGAGCACGGCACCAACGCCTACCCCGGCCTGCCCTATACGGAGGTTTAGGATGAAGAAGATTGAAGCTATTATCAGACCGGAAAAACTGGACGAAGTGACAAATGCTCTTAAAGACATCGGCTACCCCGGGATGACCGTCTTCGATGTCCGGGGACACGGGAGACAGAAGGGCCTGAGCCAGAGGTGGCGCGGCCAGGAGTACCGGGTCGAGTTCCCGCCCAAACTGAAGCTGGAAATCGTGGTGCTCGACCAGGACGTCGGCAAGATAATGGGCGCCATCATGAGAAGCGCCCGCACCGGGGAACTGGGCGACGGTAAGATATTCGTGCTGCCGGTTGAAGACGCCTTACGAGTCAGAACCGGCGACGACGGCGATAAAGCTATCTGAAACAAAGATTAAAAGGAGGGTTCAAAATGGCTGACAAGTCCAGAGAGGAAAGCAAGGAATACGTTCTGAAGACAGCAAAGGAGCACGATGTAAAATTCATCAGGTTGTGGTTCACCGACATCTTGGGTATGCTCAAGAGCTTCGCCATAACCGTGGAGGAACTGGAAGGCGCCCTCGAGGACGGCATGGGCTTCGACGGCTCTTCAATCGAGGGCTTCGCCCGCATCGATGAGAGCGACATGGTGGCTCTGCCCGACCCGGATACCTTCCAGCTGCTTCCCTGGAGACCGACGGAACACAACGCCGTAGCGCGCATGTTCTGCGACGTATTAAAGCCCGGCGGAGAGCCCTTTGAAGGCGACCCGAGATACGTCCTGAAGAAGAACCTGAAACGGGCCGCGGACATGGGCTATACCTTCTACGTGGGCCCCGAGCTGGAGTACTTCTACTTTAGAGATTCGAAGGGTACGGAACCGCTGGACGCCGGCGGCTACTTCGACATGACCCCGCTGGACGTGGCTACCGACCTGAGACGGGAGACCGTGCTCAACCTGGAGGAGCTGGGTATCGGTATCGAGTATTCCCACCATGAGGTCGCCCCGAGCCAGCACGAAATAGACATGCGCTATACCGACGCCATGACCATGGCCGATAACGTGATGACCTACCGCCTGACGGTCAAGCAAATCGCCCTGAAGCAGGGGGTCTACGCCACCTTCATGCCCAAACCGGTCTTCGGTATCAACGGCAGCGGGATGCACGTCCACCAGTCTCTCTTCAAAGGCAGTAAGAACGCCTTCTTCGACGCCAAGGACGGCTATCACCTTTCGCAGACGGCCAAGAGCTACATCGCCGGCCTGCTGAAGCACGCCCCGGCGCTTACCGCCATCACCAACCAGTGGATCAACTCCTACAAGCGGCTCGTGCCCGGCTACGAAGCCCCGGT
>JAFGFP010000078.1 GCA_016931015.1 Dehalococcoidales bacterium | reverse complement strand
TGCTTACGTAAAAAGATAAGCAGAGCCTCTTTCATGCTCAGGAGCTTATCCGTCTCGGCTCCGGCAGCCACGCTGTCCAGGAGACCGAGCCGCCCCCGCTGCTCAATGTCCCGACCCTGCCACAAGGCAGCGAAGGGAGGCATATCATGGGTATTAAGACTGGCTACCGCCCTGGAGGGAACCGGTGGGAGTCGTCTCTGGTCGGAGGCAAGCTCGTAATGCACTACGTACATGCGGTGCAGCCCGTGCCTTACCATGGCGGGTCTCACGTACGGCGGCACCGTGCCCAGGTCTTCGCCGACGATAATCGCCCCGTGGCGATGCGCCTCAAGGGCCAGTAGCACGTAGAGCTCCTCAGCCCGGTAGCGCACATAGACTCCCTCACTGGCTTCCATGCCGTTCGGAATAAAGAAAAGCCGGTGCAGACCCATCACATGGTCAATACGAAGAATACCGGCATACTTTAGGTGATGGCGCAGGCAGAGAGTCACATAGCGGTAACCCTGCTCCCGGATTCTTTCCGGATGCAATGGTGGAAATCCCCAGTTCTGCCCCCTGCTAAAAACGGCATCCGGCGGCGCCCCGGCCGAGGTGCCCGGAGCGAACGCCTCGCGTTCCCGCCACACATCGTAACCATCGGGGTGGGCACCCAGCGGCAGGTCAAGATAGAGCTTAAGCCCCTTATCTCTAATCCTTTTCGAGACATCTTCCATCTGCTGATGGGCCAGCCACTGCACGTAGAGGTGATAACGCCGGCTCTCCTCACTGTAATCAGTATCCTTCAGGACACCGTCGCGCAGCGGCTGCGGCCAGGACTGCCACGAGATACCCTGCTTCTCACCGGCCGCCCGAAACCAAGCGTAGTCCTCGACCACCGGATTTGTGCCGGTGAAGTGCCCAAGGTCGTCAAGGCGAGGGGAAGGCTCAGCAAAGAGGCAGCGGCAGAGCTCTTCCAGCACGCGCCGCTTTAGAGCCATCTGACGACGGTAGTCCACCAGAGGTAAGTGACGCAGAGCCTTAATTTCCTTCTGAAATGAGGACGACTCAAAGAGGGCCTGTGCTGAAGCACACTTTTTAAGTTCAGGTATCCTGTCTATATCCAAAAAGAATTCGTTCCACAGCAGGCGGCTGGCCGGGAGGTAAGGACTCGGTTCCGAGGTCCCGTTCAGGAAGGTAGCCAGGAGGGGCAGAGTAGCCACGACCTCACCCCCCATGCTGGCAAGCCACCCTGCCAGAGCTTCCAGGTCTGAGAAGTTACCCCCACCCCAGCTATTATCCGTATGCAGGGCGTACAGGGGGAGAAAGACACCCCACACTGGCTGGTTATCCTTACCGGTGGGGATGTAGGCTTTGAGGGGTACCGAAATAATAAGGGTCTGGGCGCGCTTTCCCCCTAGCGACAGAGTGAGCCGGTGATACCCCCAGGGTAACCTGGCCGGCAGATGTAGTTGCTTGGCCAGATAGCGGACTCCCTCTATCTCCACATGCTCAACTACCGGCAGGTCAGCCCCCGGCCACTGCCAGCTCTCCTCTTCCCCCGTCTCCAGCTTAAGGTGACCGCTCAGGGTCGCTTGGGCAAGACCGGCCGGAAGCCGGAGTTGTATTAGTGGCGGAGTGCCCTCCCAGGCGATGACCACCGGTTCCAGCAACTGCTGCCATAGTGCCTGGCGTCGCTGTCGCCATGCCGGAGGCACATCCTGAAGACCTGCCATTGGGGCACCAAGTGAGCGGAGTATCGCTACTAAGGAATCCACAGATGCCTGCTTACGCTGGTGATTCACATCGTAGTAAGCCGTCTGGATACCGTAAAGGCGGGCCAGGTGGTGGAGAAGGCGGATGCCGGAGGCAAGACTCATTCTTCAGCCTTCTTCTTTGCCTCTGGGGTGCCCGGTTCTTCCTTTGTCTCCAGCGCCTGCAATATACCCTGAAGCGGCAATATCACCCAGTCCGGCCGGTTGTTTAGCTCATAGTTTACTTCATAGATAGCTTTATCAAGAAGGTAGGCATCCAGAATAATCCTTTTTTCCTCCGGTGTCTGGGGTAATATGGGGGCATCCGCCATTATCTCCAGGTATGACTTTAGAAATATCGCCGAGACCCACAGGTGCCAAGCCTGTGCCCAGTCCTCTAGAACCGGTAAGTCCTCGGCGCGGAGCACGGTTGACACCCGTCCGCGCAGGGCGGCATAGGCGGCATAGTGGAAGGAACGTATCATGCCGGCAACGTCCCTGAGGGGCGAGCGTTTGATTCTGCGCTCGCCCAGGTGCCGGGCCGGCTCACCTTCAAAATCAACGATGACAAAGTCGTTACCGGTATACAGAACCTGCCCCAGGTGATAGTCGCCGTGGCACCGGATACGCATCCCGCTGATTTTCCTCCTGGTAACCTCCTGGAAACGCCCGATAATGGCCTTCTCCAGATTGATAACACCTAGGGCATCCGCCTTTGCCTCGTCGGGGAGACAGCCCATGCGCTGCGACAAGAGCTGTAAAACGTGTATGGCAAAACTTCTCATGCTGTGGTAGAGAGACCGCTGATAGGTAGTTGAGAACGGCTCGGGGGCGAAGCTCTGGCCGTCCGCCGCCGAAGCCAGCGTCAGATGGAGCTCGGCGGTGCGTTGCCCCAGAAGCTGCACCGAGACCAGATAGGGGCCGATGGTATCGGCAATTATCGAAGGTACACTCTCGTCAGCAATTTCCAGCAAAGAATCCCCAATGGGCATTGGTGCCTCTACGCCGGGATGGGCAAGGACTGCCTCGAAGTAACGTCCCAGCGAGTCCAGAGTATACTGCCAGGCATCTCCCTCGTTATGAATATAGCCGTGAAGAATACCCAGGGTTACCGGTTCCCGCCAGCGGGCGCGGTACTCGATAGCACCGGCAACCGGGGGAGCATTGTTGAAGGGCTCTACCTCGGTAAGGAAGCGCCCAATCTCAAATTCGGGGCTTACCCCTTCTTCCAGACGGCGAAAGAGCTTCAGCTTCAGCCTGTTGCCGTATGCCACCGAGGTGTTCGTCTGTTCACCTTTCAGCAGCCAGGATTCGTGGGGTTCTCCGGCTGACCCATAAATTCTGTGAAATACCTTTCGGGTGCGGCAGGCGGCGACCTCCCCCTTTTCGCCTTTGAAGCTGCGGCGGCGAGCCATCAGGTTAAGCAAGGCACTGCGAAAATCAGGGTTTACCAACGCGTCGTAGATGATGCCCTTCTCTTCGCTATCTTTACCCCTGAGCTTCAGATGAGCAATAACGGCCTGAGGCACCTCATCAGTGACCCGGCCCGCCTCTTCTCCCCAGGCTAAAGTAACCGGAACGAGGTAGGTCTCCGGCTCTCCTTCGGAGTAGTCTATCCTGATTAATATGATGTGGGCGGTGGAGTTACCATAGGGTATGGGGATAACATCCTCTATCTCCGATGACCGGATGTAGCGCGCCTTACCACTGAACCAGCG
>JAFGFP010000077.1 GCA_016931015.1 Dehalococcoidales bacterium | reverse complement strand
TTGTAGGTGAGACCGTTACCGGCCAGCTCGATGAAGGGCAGCCGCTGCAAGACCGGCGAGTCCTTGATAATAGTCTCCACGACTCCTTGAAGGAGCATATCGTTGGACAGTTTGGCGGCTTCGTCTAAGGTTAGTGCCATTTATGTTACCTCCTGACTCCATATTGAATCTTCTCCCGCGAGGACAGGGCGGATAGGTCTAGGGGCGTTCTCTGTGGGGCTCCGGCGGGCACCCGGCTCGCCTGGACTTCCGCTTCCAGCCCCTGCTTCACCCGGCTGATCAGGCTCTTCGCTTCCGCTAGCGACCGGTCGACCGCCTCGATGCTGCCACCGCTAATCATTTCCTCGGGTATCTCCGGGTTGGCGGCGACGACCTGCGCCCGGTAGCCGGCGACCGCTTCGGAAAGCGCCTCGCGGCTTGCTTTGAGCGCCGTTTCTGCCTGAGATAGGGCCTCTTCCAGCTCGGCGGTGCGGGCTTGGGCGCTTTCGAGCGCTTCGTCCTGCCGGGCTAGCCTTTCCTCAAGCTCGGAGATTCGGCTTACCCCGTCCTCCGGTGCCTCTCCCTCGGGAGCAGGGTCTTGACTTTGCTTTATTTCATCATCGGCCAATTCTGCTTCTCCTTTGGGTTAATCCTCAACACCCTCAGCCGGCGCTTCTTCTGCTCTCACTCTCGCTACGCTCCGGCTGGAGCGGGTATTAAGCTCCTTATTCATTCTGAGTATGGTCTCTCTTTCCTTAAGCCACTGACTGAATTCCATCTCGGGGTCTTTCACCCCGACCTCGTCCATGGCCCGCCTTCGGGAGTGAACCCCGTTCTGAATCAGTATCTGCTCGTTATTTATCAGCCGCTCCGTGTCCTGGGGCAGTACCGGCCCCCAGACTATGCGCAGGTGATTATCCCCGAAGCGCTGGTTACGGTATTTCTCTAAGAGCTTCAGGACAAGGCGGTTCCGCTGGTTGTAGGCGGCCGTCCTGATGAGACGCTTCCGCTTTACCTTCTGCAAAAGGGGCTGAAGCTCAAGCTCCAGGGCGACCCCGGAGAGGTTGCGCTCGGTACCCCCGAAGGCGGAGCGCGGCGATTCCGAAACGTCGTGCAGGATGCGGTAGAGTAGGTTGACGTAGTTAATGTGCAGGTTGACGCCGCCGCCCTGTAACAGGTTGAGGAGGTAGGCCCGGGCGTCCTCGGGGATGTTCCATACCGCCCCCGGCCGCACCGCGATGTCCTCGGATTCCTCAACGTTTTCCAGCACGGCAATCGGGTTGCCGGAGAGCTCCAGTATCTTGGCGAGCTGGCTCATGGCCCGGTTGAGCTCCCGCTGGGGCAGCATCAGCTGGCATAAGTCCGATATCCCCCAGAACTTCTTGGGCTCTCTCAGGTTGGGGTAGATAACGAAGGGGATGAAGCCGTAGGGGTTGGCCTTCTGCTCCACCAGGGCGCTGTCCACCCAGAGCTCGAAGTCCCGGTCGGTCCACACCTCGACGATGCTGGCGGTCTTCCCCTTCTTCGGCTTTACCTGGTACATGATTTCCGCCTCTTCGGCGCTCAGGCTGTATTTCGAGGCCACCCGCCACACCCGTGAGGTGTCGTCGCCCAGCCACCAGGCGTAGATGCCCTGGACGTCGGGGGCGGTAACCTTGACCCGCTTCGCCTCGGCATCCCAGATGACCTTGAAGCAGCCGTCGCCGAGGATGGCACAGTCAATCTCGGTCTCGAAGTCGAGCTGGGCCAAGTTGTTGTCCTCGTATACCTGGTTCAGGGCCTGCTCGGCCCGCTGGGCGCCGGCTCTCGCCTCGTCGGAGTCGGCGACGGGGTCGGCGGCCAGGGTAATCCCGCTCATGAGGTATGAGGTAATCTTGTCGATGATTACCTTGGCGTAGTTAAAGGTGAGGCGCGTCTCGCCCCAGCGGGCGTGGCCTTCCCAGTGCCGCCCGTGGTAGAAATCGAGTAGCTCCCGATAGCTCCGGAGGCGGTCGATGTCGCGCTGGTTTAGCTGAGCCGGTGTCAAACCTTCATTCATTCTTTTGACCTCTTTAATGCTCTCTGTATGGTGCGCTGGCTGACGCCGAAGGTGGCCGCCAGCTCCTCTATCTCCTTACCGTCGGCATAAAGCCGGAGTATCTCCTGGTTACGCAGCCGCTTGATGAAGTGCTGCTTGCCTCCGGGCTCGTCGTAGATGCAGCGGGTGAAGGGGCAGCTGAGGCAGGAACTGGCGAACTCGCAGCCCTCGTCCTGGTAGTGGCAGTACTCCGGTAGCGGGTCCGAGTCGCTCTCCGGGTTCTCGGTAAGGCAGCTACTTCCCTGGGGTCTTAAGGTCTCTAGTTCTAACTCCATAACTCATCTGTCCTCTAAGCTCTTCATTCCAGCCCGCTAGTCCGTTCTTGGGTAGGGTGCCTTGGTAATGCCTAGATTAGCACAAATGTTCTAATAGGGTCAACACCCTGTTGTCATCTTTTTGCCGGTTTAGCGGACGCCGGTGGCGGACTTGACAAGTCGGGTACTTGGGGTTATTATTGTTTTAATAAAGTAATACTTAGCGGCGGGACGTGATGACGGCTTTAGACGATTACTATAACGCAATTGAGGCCAGTCGCCGGCTCAAGATTCATCCTGAGACGGTGAAGCGGCTCTGCCGGCAGGGAGACCTGCCCGCCGTAAAGCTGCACAATACCTGGCTCATTAAGCGGGATATTCTGGATAACTTTGCGGCTACCTATGTGCCCCGGCGCGGTGCCCCACGCCGACTGTTACAGTAAATTAAAGAGAGTCTTTGAAGGAGGTTGGGTAAACATATGAAGATTAGCCGCATGCTGCGCATTCTGGCGCTGGCGCTAGTTTTTTCCTTAGCGCTGGTGCTCGTGCCGGCGGTGCCGGCCCTGGCGCTACCCGAGATTAGCTTGTCCCCCGCCTCCGGCTCTATCGGCACCGTGGTGACCGTGACCGGGACCGGCTTCGAGTCCTTCGGCGGCACCGAAATCAGCATTTTCTTCGACGGCGAGGAGATTGCTGATAGCCCGCTCACGGTGCCCGAGAGCGGGGACTTCACCACCAGCTTCGAGGTTCCCGATGACGTCGAGCTGGGCACGGTCTATGTCAGGATTACCACCGTGATTGGTGGTGCCGTGAAGAAGTCGTTTATCGTTGAGGAGCCGGAAATCGAGCTGGACACCGATGAGGGGCCGGTGGGCACTATGGTCACCGTGGAGGGGAAGGGCTTCTACGCCGGCGGTGCCGTGGACTTCTACTACTACCGGGACGGCAGCCGGCTTAACCTGGGCGACGAGACGGTCGGGGCGACCGGCGAGTTCAGCTACACTTTTGCCGTTCCCGACAGTAACGTCGGGGAGCATAGAATCAAGGCGGAGGACGCCCTGGATAACTCGGCGGAGGCCGAATTTGAGGTCGTCCCTGCGGTCAGCTTGAGCGCGGACTCCGGGGCGATTAACGGCGAGCTCACCATCAGCGGCGCCGGTTTCGCCAGTGATAGCGACCTGGACGTCTACTTCAGCAGCGTCAAGATGGTTGAGGACGAGACTAATAAATACGGCAGCTTCGAGGTCACCATCAGGGTGCCCACCATCGAGTCGGGCGCCTATGAG
>JAFGFP010000076.1 GCA_016931015.1 Dehalococcoidales bacterium | reverse complement strand
TTATAGCCCTCTCCGTAGCCCGCCTCTTTCATCAGCGGCGTGACCGGGTTTCTCAGATGCCGGGGCACCGACTCGGCGCGATTCTGCTTGAGCTCCTCCTGGACTTTGTTGTAGGCCTGGTACAGGGAGTTACTCTTGGGGGCGGTAGCCAGGTAGACGGCGGCCTGAGCCAGGGCCAGGTTACCCTCGGGCATGCCGATGAAGTGGACGGCCTGCTGCGCCGCCATGGCGATTACCAGCGCCTGAGGGTCGGCCATGCCGATGTCTTCCGAGGCGAAGCGCACCAGACGGCGGGCGATGTAGAGCGGGTCTTCGCCGGCTTCCAGCATACGTGCCAGCCAGTAGAGCGAGGCGTCGGGGTCCGAGCCGCGCATCGACTTGTGCAGGGCCGAGATGGTGTCGTAGTGGGTGTCGCCCGCCTTGTCGTAGCGCAGCGCCCGGTGCTGGACGGCGTCTTCGATGGTGGCCAGCGGGATGCGGCGCTTGCCGTCGGGGTCGGGCGGGGTGGCTAAAGCCGCCATCTCCAGGGCGTTCAGGGCGACCCGGGCATCGTTGTTGGAGACGGTAATCAGGTGCTTTAGAGCGTCTTCCTCCAGTTCCACCCGGAAGACCCCCAGCCCGCGTATCATGTCCCGCAGGGCCCTGGTGATGATGAGCTGGATTTCATCGTCGGTGAGGGGGTTCAGGGCCAGCACCTGGCAGCGGGAGAGCAGGGGGGAGACAACTTCGAAAGACGGGTTCTCCGTGGTGGCCCCGATGAGAACGATGGTGCCGTCTTCGACGTAGGGCAGTACCGCGTCCTGCTGGGCCTTGTTGAAGCGGTGAATCTCGTCGATGAAGAGGATGGTCGGCTGCTGGATGCTCTTGCGGCGGTCGTTGGCTCCCTCGATGATGCGGCGCAGGTCGGCCACCCCGGCGCTGACGGCGCTAATCGCCTCGAAGTGCGACTCGGTGGCGTCGGCGATGATATAGGCCAGGGTGGTCTTGCCGCTGCCCGGCGGCCCCCAGAGAATCAGGGAGGGCACCTTGCCGGTGTCGAGCGCCTTTCTCAGCACCCGCCCCGGGCCGATTAAGTGCTCCTGCCCGACAAAGTCGCTGAAGGAAGTAGGCCGCATCCGGGCCGCCAGGGGCGCCTCTCTGCGCTTTATTTCCTCGGCTTTCTGCTCAAACATATCCATAATACAACCTCAAAAGTTAAGCGTGTTTACTTAAGAAGCCTTTAGCCAGCTTTCTGGTCTTGGGGCTCTTACAGGCCAGTTGTTCCCTGACAAAGGCCAGAATCCTCTCCTTATCCGGCGATGCGTTAAAGAACTCCCCAAACGACTCAATAGCCCCGGCCTTTATCAAGTCCTTCCGGTCTTGGGCGTGGTGGGTGCTGTCTATGGCCAAAAGCCTTGCGGTTATTTTATCACGAAGTCCGGTTTTGGCGGCGGCTATTTTCCCGGCGTTCTGGGCGGTGTATATCGCGACTACCAAGCTCTTATCGTCGAGCAGGCCGAAGTACCGGTCGAAGATACCCTCAAACCTGTCTTCGGAGTCCGCTTTTACTAGGTTGGCGATGATGTTTGCCGCGGCCATGCGGTGGTAGGAGTTAGGGCTGCTCAGGAGCTCGACGAAGTAGTCCCATTCGGGATACAAGACCTGCGGCGTCTCGCTGCTGATGTTAAACAGCACCTTATAGCAGTTATAGCGGTAGGTCTCGTTCTTGGCGAGCATACCTTTTAGGATTTCGCTTCTGAGATGGCTATCCACCAGCGAGCACGCCACGGCCTGAGCCAAATCCGGCTCTTTATTACCGGCCAGCATCTCGATTACGTCTTTTACTTGGTCTGTTTTCACTTATACCTCTTCACCTGAAAGCGGTAGAGCTTTACCGGCTCGTCGGGGGCAATGCCCGCCTTCTGGCGGCAGATGCTGACCTGGTATTCCGCCGTGTCCACCCCCTCTAGGTCGGGGAGGAGCAGCCCGCGCCGGTAGCCGCGCTCCACGATACACCCGTACTTCTTGGGGTCGAGCTGGTCTTCGTTCTCTATCGGCTCCGGGGCGGTGAGCACGTCCACGCTGTATTCCAGGTCTTTAAGCTCCTGGGGGGTGATGGGGGGGAAGCGGGGGTCGCGGCTCGCCGAGCTAACGGCGTTAGCGATGGTCTCCTCGGCCACGTTAGCCTGCTGCGGGTCAAAGGTGCCGATACAGCCGCGCAGCCCGCCAAGCTTGTGGATGGAGACGAACACCCCGGCCTGCTCTTTCATCTCCGGGGTAAGTTTCCCCGGAGGTTTGAGAGTCTTACCCTTCCTGACATATGTCTCCACGGTTTCCTTAGCTAATTTGGTAAGCGCCGACATCCCCTTAATCAGTATCCCGGCGTAGCCGACCACGGCGGAGTAGTCTCCGGTGATATCGCCGCTGGTCTGGTACCTGACCAACTCGGCGCTTACGGCCCCGAGCTTTTTGGCGGCGGCGATGAGGGCTACCACCGGAGCGTAGCCGCACATCGAGATATCAAGCTCGCTGACCCGTTTCAGGAGTTCGTCTTCGTCGAGCGCCAGTATCGCCTCGATGGCCTTTTCGTCTTTACGCTGCGCCGACTCCTGCGGCTCGTAGTGGGTCATGTCGCTGGAGGCGAGGATGACTACCTCCTTCTTTGCCTCCTTGACCGCCCGGGCTATCTCCCGGCCTATCTCTTTGTAGGTGGCGGCGTCGGCGTAGGCCAGGATGATGGGCACGATGCGGACGTCTTTCTTGAAATATTGCAGAAAGGGGACTTGCACCTCAATGGAGTGCTCCAAAAAGTGGGCCTTAGCGTCTGCCTGCAGGTGCTTCGAGCCTTCCAGAATCCGCCCGGCCAGCTCCGCGTCAATCTCCACCGGCCCCAGCGGCGTTTCCCAGGTGCCCTCGGTCATGATGCTCAGGGGCTTACCGGTGCCGGTGTGGTTCGGCCCCAGGATAATAAAGGT
>JAFGFP010000075.1 GCA_016931015.1 Dehalococcoidales bacterium | reverse complement strand
GACGCCGCCATGGCTACCCCGGATATGATGAGCCGGGTGGGTAAGCTGGGTAAGATTCTGGGCCGGCGCGGACTGATGCCCAACCCCAAATCGGGCACGGTGGTGCCTGCGGAAGACCTGCCCCGGGTTATCGGCGATGCCCGTAAGGGCCGGGTGGAGTTCAAGCTGGACCGCACGGCTATCATCCACGTCCCGCTGGGTAAGGCCAGTTTCGATAACGAACGGCTGCTCGATAACCTGACGGCGGTGATTGAGGCCGTGGTCAAGGCTAAACCCGTCGGGGCTAAGGGTCAGTATGTTAAGTCGGCCTCGCTGAGCACGACCATGGGGCCGGGGGTAAAGCTCGACCTCGGGCCGACCCTGGCCTTAAGCTCCAGTTAGTGTGCTCAGGGTAGGCCTGGTTAAGAACTGAGGACTTTACATATTGGAGCCCGGTCTGTTAGACTGGGAATTAGTAACTTAACAATCTGTGAGTTCCTGAGACAGTGGGTGCCGGTTAGGGCTTAAATTCTCTTTGCCTGCCGAGGAGAAAAAGGTGTAAAAATCGAATTCGGGGTGCTCTTATCCAGAGCCCCGGAGGCGGTTCTGCTTTGAAGCCCTGGTGCTGTCGGTACTGGGGCTTTTCGGTGTCCCGGGGGCAGCGGATAGAGAGCCGGTAGCTTTTTGAGTGTTTAAGGGAAGGAGGTTAGTATGGATGTCTAAGGTTAGGGAAAAGAAGGCGAGAACCATCGATAGCCTGGAGGAAGTTCTCTCCAAGTGCAGCGTCGGGATTCTGACCGATTACCGCGGGCTTTCCGCCCATGAGATGACCGTCCTCAGGCGGAGGCTGGGCGAGATGGGTATCGAGTACCGGGTGGTGAAGAATACCTTAGCCCGGTTTGCCGCCGAGAGGCTGGGTCGCAGCGAGCTGGCGGCAGCCTTCGAGGGGCCGGTGGCTCTGGCGGTGGGCTACGGCGAGATAGTCGAGCCGGCCAAGGTGCTGGCCAACTACATAAACAGCGCCAAGTCTATCCTGTCCATTAAGGGTGGCTTTTTAGGGGCCAGGCTCCTCACCTCGGAGGAGGTCTCGGTTCTTTCCAAGCTCCCGTCGTGGGAGATAATGCTGGCCAAGGTTCTCGGTGCCATGCAGGGGCCCATCGCGGCCCTGGTTTACTGTCTTAACGGCCCGGTAGCCGGGCTGGCGAGGGTATTACAAGCTAGAATTAATCAACTGGAGGGAGAATAGGATGGCAGAGAAGGAAGCTGAAGTAAAACATGATGCTGCTGAAGGAGCGGCGGCAGCCGAAAAGCCTGAAGAGAAAGCAGCGGCGGAAGTGAAGCCGGACGCGGCTCCTGAGCCGGTGGCAGCCGAGCCGAAGGCAACTAAGGCCGCCAAGAAGACGGCCGGCGAAGCCAAAGAGAAGGCAGCGGCTCCGAAGGCGGCCGTTCAGGACATGATAGAGTCCATAAAGAAGATGACCGTGCTCGACCTGGCGGAGCTGGTGAAGACCCTGGAGACCGAGTTCGGCGTTAGCGCCGCGGCTCCTGTGGCGGCGGCAGCCCCGGCGGCGGCTGAAGCCCCGGCGGCCGAAGAGGAGAAAACAGAGTTTAACGTTATCCTCAAGGAAGCGGGCGGTAACCGGATTGCCGTGATTAAAGCGGTGCGTGAGTTGAGTGGCCTGGGGCTTAAGGAGTCAAAGGACCTGGTGGAAGGCGTCCCCAAGCCGGTGAGGGAAGGGGTTACCAAGGACGAGGCGGCGGCCGCTAAGGAGAAGCTGGAAGCAGCCGGAGCCACGGTCGAGGTTAACTAATATGTGCCGGGTTTCAGCCGGAGCCGTTTGCAAATGGCCCTGGTAGCGCCTATAATCCCTCTTAGAGAATTTCAGGATGGGGGTGGGCTTGCCTTACCCGGATAGCTTTGTCCTGCTCATTATGGGTATTATCTTTGCCGCCGTCGGCGGCGGCGTCCTCGGCTGGAGCCGGTGGGCGGAGGGTCGTTACAGCGATACCCTGATGGAGCGCACCGATGTCAGAGAATTTCTGGAGAGCACCCCGGAGCGTTCCGGCTACGGAGCGCTCCGTACGGGTGGGCTTATCAGTATCGTCGTCGGGGCGGTGCTCCTGGGTATCGCTATTTTCTTACGCTTCGGCGGGTGAGAACGAAGGCTTAATGGTCTAGAGTAGTGCCATAAGTGAGTTATTGTGGTGGGGTATACTTCAATTTTAGGGCTTATAAATTCAGTTTCTACAAGGTTTGTTATATATTTGGTGTAGTTGTAGTTTACCACGAACGCCATTCTTCTCTAGCCGTCCTTCTTTGAGCGACGAAACTCAATATGGATAGAACGATTGAGACGACACCGTAAACAACCATGTCCGAATATCCAGTAGTCAGCCCCGCCACCAATGCTAATACAGCTCCAACTATGAATATCCCGATTGATACTTTGGGGATTCTGAAGGCGAAGGCACCACCTACCCCAAATAGGATACCTACCAGCATACCTACCGCACCACCTTGTAGGAGGCTTTCTTCCTCGAAAATTGCACCACCGAATGAAACAGCACAAGACTGGACAAGTACCAATACCATAAAGATTAGACCAATGATGCCAACTGCTATTCTCATGATGCCCTCCCTTCGTTTATATTCTCTTATCTGAAGATGCGGCTATTTTGAATTCGCTCTGCTCGGTTGCCTGATTTCACGCCGACTATCCCTATTGGTTTTCTATTCTTGTCTCTAGGCTTTCTTACCTAGATTATTCCATCCGCCTCGGGCGGTACTGGATGGCCTCCGCCAGGTGATGGGCTTTAATTACATCACCATTTTCCAGGTCGGCAATGGTGCGTCCCAGCTTCAGGATGCGGTGGAAGGCACGGGCCGAAAGGTGGAGTTGCTTCATAGCTGCCTTGAGCAGGCTCTGGGCCGGCTCTTCCGTCTTGCAGAAGTCTCTTACCTCGGCGGGGGTCATTTCGGCGTTACAGGTCAGTCTGGTGCCGCGAAAGCGTTCCTGTTGTTTGCCGCGGGCGGCCTCGACCCTGGTCTGAACGCTGGCCGATGTCTCCCCCAGTCTATCGTCGGTCAGCTTTTCGTAGTCGATGTGGGGCACCTCGATAAAGATATCGACCCGGTCGATGAAGGGCCCGCTGATACGCTGCTGATAGCGTAACACCAGGCTGTGAGAGCAGGTGCAGGCCCGGAAGGGGTCGCCGTAGAAGCCGCAGGGACAGGGGTTCATGGCCCCGACTAGCATGAAGTTGGCGGGGAAGGTCAGACTGCCCTGCGCCCGGCTGATGGTAATTACCTTGTCCTCAAGGGGCTGGCGCAGTAGCTCGAGCACGGCGTGGCCGAACTCGGGGAGTTCGTCGAGGAAGAGCACCCCGCGGTGGCTGAGGCTTATCTCCCCCGGCTTGGGGAAGCGCCCGCCTCCCACCAGCCCGGCGTTGGAGATGGTGTAGTGAGGGGAGCGGAAGGGCCGCTGGGTGACCAGCGGGGTATCCTGAGGCAGGAGACCGCTCACGCTGTAGATTTTGGTAACGCCGAGGGCTTCCTCGTTGGTCATGGGCGGGAGTATCGAGGGGAGAGACCGGGCGAGCAGCGTTTTGCCGCTTCCCGGCGGGCCCGTCATGATGATGTTGTGTCCCCCGGCGGCGGCTACCTCTAAGGCGCGCTTAACGTGTTCCTGTCCTTTAATATGGGCCAGGTCGGTAGCGGTGGCTAGCGGCGCATTTTTCCCGGGCTCCCCGTTTTCTTCGGGGCTGTATTCGGGGGCCGGTATTTCTCCGCGCAGGTAGCTCACCAGCTGCGCTAGCGAGGCGAAGGGGATAATTTTCGTCGCCTTCACCAGCGAGGCCTCTCCGGCATCGGCCTCGGGCACGATAATGGAGGCAAAGCCCCTTTCCTGGGCCAGGGCGACCATGGGCAGGACGCCGTTGGTGTGGCGCAGGCTGCCGTCCAGCGACAGCTCCCCGAGGATAACGGTCTCGGCGACGTCGGCCTGAACCTGCTCCGAGCTCAGCAGGATGCCCACGGCGATGGGCAGGTCGTAGGCCGGCCCGGCCTTCTTTAAGTCGGCCGGGGCCAGGTTAACCACCACGCGCCTCATCGGGAAGTTGCAGCCGGAGTTACGGATGGCGGCGCGGACGCGCTCCCTGGCTTCCTGAACGGCGGCGTCAGGCAGGCCGACGATAGTGAAAGACGGTAACCCCGGCGAGATATCAACCTCGACCTCGACTACCGCCCCTTCCAGTCCCACTACGGCGCAGCTTATTACCTTAGCTAACATGTCTCCTTGTGGATAATAACCGCTACGGGTTAGTGCTTAATTTTAACACACTACTGGGCCGTCCAACCGCCGTCTACGGGCAGAATAACGCCGGTAATAATGCCGGCTTGGTCGCTGGCCAGGAAACAAACGGCGGCGGCGACTTCTTCGACCGAGGCCAGGCGTTGGAGCGGCGTTCTCTCGATTATGAAGTCGCTAAATGCCTGGTCCTTGAGTAGCTCTCTGGTCAGCTCGGTGAGGACCCAGGTGGGCGCCACGGCGTTGATACGGATGTTATAGGGGGCCCAGTCAACGGCTTCGGCCCGGGTTAGCTGCACCACGGCGCCCTTACTGGCGCAGTAGGCGGTGCGTTTCGGCCCGCCCACCAGCCCCATGTTCGAGGCGATGTTAACAATCGCCCCGCTCTTGCGCGGTATCATCGACTGGACGGCCACCGCCTGATTACAGAAGAACAGCCCCTTGATATTCACGTTGTTGATGGTGTCCCAGGCCTCCTCGGTTACCTCGTGCGCCGGCTGACGGATGTTAACGCCGGCGCTACACACCAGAATGTCTATCTCTCCCATCTCCTCCCGGATGCGGCTTACCGTGGTGGCGATGCGGGGGATATCGGTTACGTCCAGTTGATAGCCCTTAGCCGTCCCCTTGGCGGCTACTTTCCGGGTCGCCTTGGCCAGGGTCTCCGGGTTATAGTCCACCAGGGCGACCTTAGCGCCGCCCTCGGCCAGCATCTCGGCGCAGGCAAGGCCGATGCCGCTGGCGGCTCCGGTTACCATAGCTACCTTATTATCCAGTCTGAAGTCCATGAGCTACACCTCCCATGCCTTCGTTTCGGCTCTATAACTTGGGCCGGTGGGCTGAGCTATTCCCCTCGTCTCTTTAAGCGCGATATATTATTTGGCTGTCCAGCCGCCGTCTACGGGCAGAGTAACGCCGGTAATGATGCTGGCCTGGTCGCTGGCCAGGTAGCAGACCGCGGCGGCGACCTCCTCCAGGGTTGCCAGGCGGCGGAGGAGGATGTTATCCATTATGTAGTTTTTAAATACCGGGTCTTCCAGCATCCCCTTACTTAAGGGGGTCGATACGAAAGTGGGCGCCACGACGTTAATGCGGATATTATACTGGGCCCAGTCAACGGCTTCGGCCTTGGTTAGCTGCGCTACAGCCCCCTTGCTGGCGCAGTAGTTAGCGCGTTTCCAGCCTCCCACCAGGCTCATCTGTGATCCGATATTGATAATCGAGCCCTTCTTACGCGGTATCATCGACTGGATGGCCACCGCCTGGTTACAGAAGAAGAGCCCCTTGGCGTTTACCTCATGGAGGGCATCCCAGTCGGCCTCGGTGACCTCCTGAGCTAACTGAGGGATGTTAATACCGGCGCTACAGACCAGGATGTCTATCTCCCCTAGCTCCTTTCGAATGCGGCTTACCAGCGGGTTAAGAGCCGGTATCACGGTCACGTCCTGAAGGTAACCTTTAGCCATGCCCTTCGCCTGCACCCGCTTGGTTGCCCCGGGCAGGGTCTCCGCATTCTTATCCACCAGGGCCACCTTGGCGCCGCATTCGGCTATCATCTCGGCACAGGCAAGACCGATGCCGCTGGCGGCCCCGGTTACTATGGCTACCTTGTCGTCCAGCCTGATGTCCATGAGCTAGGCCTCCCTGTTGCTTGATACCTCACAAGCAGCAGAATCACCGAGGTTGTTGGCTCTGCTTGACTCAGGAGTAAGAACTGGTCTTAATCTTTAAGCCGGTAGCAGTCGGATTTTTAGAAGTGCTTTGCTTTAGCTGGTTCCTTTCAGTTGTCGTTAGCTAGCTGACCCTGGCCTCCTTTTTCATGGCTTCGAGCAGGGGCAGCTTTATCCCGGAGAGAAACCGGATCAGGGCCCCGCCGCCGGTAGAGACGTGGTCTATCTTGGAGAGGTCTCCCAGGCGGGCCGCCGAAGCCACGGTGTCGCCGCCGCCGATGACCGAGTAGCCCTCGGCCTCGCCGACCATGCGCCACAGCTCCCTGGTGCCGTAGGCTCCGGCTTCTTTCTCGTAGACGCCGGCCGGGCCGTTAACGAATATCGTGCCGGCTGCCTTCAGTATCTCCCCGTAGGCTTTGACCGTCTCGGCCCCGATGTCGATAATCATCCCCTCGGTGGGTAGCTCCTCGGCGCTGATTTCGCGCCGCTTGCCGCCGTCGTCGATGGCAAAGTCTAAGGGGATATGGAGCTTACCGGGGTACTTCTTAAGGTACTCCTGGGCCGGGGCGATAAACTTCCCCAGACCGCGGTCGTTAATGAACTTCTCCGAGGCCGGGCCCAGCTTCTTACCCTGGGCCTGGTGCATCACCTGGCCGGTAACGCCGGCGGTGAGTACGGAGTCGGCGGAGCCCTCGGCGAGCACCTTCTCCATCATGCCGAAGGCATCGGAGATTTTGGCCCCACCGAGCAAAAAAACGCAGGGGCGTTTTGGGTTTTCCAGCACCGTGGTTAAAGCGCTTACCTCTTTATCGTAGAGTATGCCTGCAGCCGAGGGCAGTAGCTCCTGGAAGGCCACCATGCTCGGGGCGTTACGGTGGGCGGCGGCGAAGGCGTCGTTAACGTAAAAGTCAAAGAGCGGCGCCAGATTTCTCACCAGGTAGGTATGGGTCATCGCCTCCGGGGTGAGCTTTACCGCCTCCTCGAAGGTGGAGACCTCCTCCGTCAGGTAGCGGAGGTTATCCAGTAGCAGGATTCCGCCCTCTTTTAAGCCCTTAATCTTCTCCCGGGCCGCCGGGCCGGCCACATCGTCGATAAACTGAACCTCGCGCTCCAGTTTCTGGGAGAGCTTCCGGGCGTGCTCCTCCAGGGAGATTAGGTTCTGGTAGTCCAAGGTATCCCCCTGGTGAGCGATGATAACCAGCTTGGCGCCTTTGTCCACCAGGGCCTGAATAGTGGGCAGGCTCTCTACGATTCTGTTCTCGTTGGTAATACGATTCGTATTGTGGTCGATGGGCGAATTAATATCCACCCGGAGCAGTACCGTCTGCCCCCGGTAGTCAAAGTCGTCCAGCGTCAGGTAGTCCCGCTTAGCCATGTGAGCCTTACCCTATCCCCAGGTACTTGTTGGTCATGGCGACCGCCTCTAAGCGGTCGGTCTGCATCTTCATGCAGGCTCTCACTCCGTCGATAGTCTCCGGGATGGTCACCGATTCCTGGGGGATGTTAAGCGCGAAAACGATATCCTTCTCGTTGAGGCCGACCGCCTCCTCGAAGATGGCGATTTCGTAGAGGTCGCCCCGTGGTTTGAGCAGGAAGCGGCCGTACTGGAAGAGGGAAGTGTTCGAGTTAAAGCCGTCGGCGATTCTGACCACGCGGATACGCGGGTGCGCCTTGAACGATTCTATTACCTCTTCCCGGCTCATCTCCCGCTTCGGGGTAATCACCAGGGTGATGATGTGCCCGTGGGTTACCGGAGTGTGCACCAGGATCCCGGTGGCCTTGACGTGGGGCATAATCAGCATCAGGTCAATCGCCTGATGGCTGGGGATGGGGTCTACCTTCAGGAGGTCGACCAGACCGCGGTGAGTATCCCCGGGGTCGGCGACGCGGCGGATGATGGTAACGGAGACCTTCTCCACTCCGGCCATCCGGTCCAGGCAGTCCACGGCTCTCACGAAGCCGGTGGTGTTGCAGGAGGTGAGCTTCAGGAACCGCTGCCCGATGCCCTTCTCGTAGTTGGCGTAGCCGTGGAAAAAGACATCGGCGACCTCGTTCTTCTCGCCGGCCTGGAAGATGGCCTTCTTACCGTGCCGGACGTAGGCTTCCTTGTTCTTGGCCCCGATACCGCCGGGG
>JAFGFP010000074.1 GCA_016931015.1 Dehalococcoidales bacterium | reverse complement strand
GCGGAGGGGGGCAAGGGCATCTCGCCGCAAGCCGCCGACCTTTTGGCCCGGCTCGTGGGCAGCGACCTGTGGAGCCTGCAGCAGGAAATCAAAAAGCTCATCCTCTTCGCCCTGGAGCGCCCCATCGAGGAAGACGACGTTAAGAAGCTGGTCGGCAGCACCCAGCAGGCCAGCGTCTTTGCCATGATTGACGCCGTCCTGGAATCGAAGGTGGGGCTCGCCGAGCAGTCCCTCCAGCGGCTACTCACCCAAGGGGCCGCCCCGGCCTACCTCATGGTCATGCTGACCCGGCAAATCAGGATGATAGCCCGGGTAAAGGAGCTTAAGGCGCAGGGGAAATCGGAAACGGAGATTCAGAACCGGCTGGGGCTGACCTCGGAGTATGCCTTCCGCAAGACGCTGGAGCAGGCCGGCCGCTTCCCCGAGGAGCAGATTATGGCGGCCTACCGCCGCCTCCTGGAGACCGACCTCGCCATTAAGACCGGGCGCTGCGACGGGGAGCTGGCCCTTGACATCCTGACCGCCGAGCTGTGCCGCCAGGCCCGAAAGTAGAGAAATTCAGCTTGACAGTTTTACCGGCCGGATGATAGATTTTGTCTTGCCACCGGAGACAGAAAAGCCAGCCTCCGTATCTTTCCAGCCAGGGTAGCCGCGGCAAGACCGAACCCGCAACATGACAACGAGCAGGGCAGAATGGAAACGGAACAAGCGGATAGCAAACGCCAACTGAAGGAGCTGTGCCGCCGGCTCTCCCCGAGACGCCTGATTCTGGCCAGCAACCGGGGGCCGATTGAATACTACCTTGCGGAGGATGGGGAACTCCAATCCCGGCGGGGTAGCGGTGGGGTAGTTACCGCCCTGAGCAGCCTCAGCAAATACCTGGAAATCGACTGGATAGCCAGCGCCATGGGGCAGGGAGACCGGGAAAGGGCCCAGCGAGCCGAAGGCAAACACTTCAAAGCGCCAGGCGATAACGATAGTCTCTATCTCCGCTTCCTGGTCTTCCCGCGAAACACCTACCACAAGTACTACAGCGTCATCTGTAACCCACTGCTCTGGTTCCTGCAGCACTACATGTGGAACTCGCCGACCACACCTAATATCGACATCGTGACCCATGATGCCTGGGACAACGGTTATGTCCCGGTAAATCAGGCCTTCGCCAAGGCGATTATCGAAGAATCGATGAACAGCAAAACACCCCCGATAGTGATATTGAATGACTACCATCTCTATCTGGCCGCAACCTACGTCCGGCGGCAGCTACCGGACATAGTCATCCAGCACTTCACTCACATTCCCTGGCCCTCTCTATCCTACTGGCAGCTGCTGCCCGTCTCCATGCGGCAGGCAATCTTCCAGGGTCTGTGCGCCGCCGACATCGTCGGGCTGCAGACGGAGCGCGACGTCTACAACTTCCTCCGCTGCTGCGAATCGTCAATCGATAATGCCAAGGTTGACTACGAGCGGCACACCATCCAGGTAGAAGACCGGCTGATTCAGGTTAAGGCCTACCCCATCTCAATCGATGTCGCCGGTCTCAAAAAACTGACTATCTCGGCTAAACTGAAGGAATATGAGGCAAAGCTGCGCCCGCTCTGCGGGGAGCAGACCATAGTCCGGGTAGACCGGGCCGAACCCAGCAAGAATATCATTCGCGGTTTCCGGGCCTTCGATAAGCTGCTGGAACGCTACCCCGAGTTCCGGGGTAAGGTCAGATTCATCGTCTTTCTGGTGCCGACCAGAACTCACCTGCGACCCTACCAGAGGTATATGCAGCAGGTAAACGAACTCATCGAGACCATAAACAGTAAGTACGCCACCGAGGAGTGGTATCCCATCGACCTGTTCTACGAGAATAACTACGTACAGGCCATCGCCGGCATGCGCCTCTACGATGCCTTTCTGGTGAATGCGGTCATCGACGGCATGAACCTGGTGGCCAAGGAAGGCCCTACGGTCAATAACCGCGACGGCGTCCTGATATTATCGGAGTCAGTCGGCGCTTGCGAACAGCTGGGAGAGCACGCCCTCACCGTGGCCCCCGCCGACCTGGAGGGAACCACGCAGGCCCTCTATACGGCGCTAACCATGCCCGCCGACGAGAGGCAGGAACGTGCTCGCGCCCTCAAGAAGTCCATCGAGGCGGAAGACATTACCGACTGGCTGCTGCATCTACTGGGAGATGCCGTCAGCTTGGCTGAGGAACGTTCTGGGAAAGCCACTTAAGGAAACGCCCGACGTCATCGACCCCGTTCAGGGTGAGGTCGGCTGCCTTTACCAGTCCTTCCGGCATCTCGGCGCTGGTAACGCCGATGGCAAGCCCCCGGAAATTAGAGCCAGCGGCGGCGCTACGCACCGCCCCGAAGGCATCGATATCGGTGAGGTCGTCGCCCAGATACAGACCGCCCTGAAGACTATAGTCCCGTATCAGGTCGAGCACAGCGGTGCCCTTGTTAATCTCTACCGGCGGTAAAAGGTTAAGCGCCAGTCTGCCCCTGACAACTCTTAAATCCCTAGCCCGCTCCGAAGCCGCCAGGACATCCAGGATTTCCCGCTCCGCCACCTCGTGGTGGGGAGAGAGACGATAGTGGACTGTCAGACTGAGCCCCTTATCCTCAAGGGTGACGCCCTCCATCGAAAGCCGGGAAGACAGTTCCTCAAACGCCGACCTGACAATCTTGAAATAATCACGGGCGCTACCGGAAGGCTCGACTCGGTTCTTCGTCCATCGCTCCAGGCCGTGGTTACCGACATAGACAACGCCGGTAACCCCGACCATGTCCCTGACCTCCACCGCCGGCCTCCCCGAGACAACCGCCACCAGGGCCAGCTGACGGCACAGCAGGGTCAGGTAACGGCGGCACAACGGGGAAACCCTGGCCTCGCGGGGGGTGGGGACTATCTCGCTTATGGTGCCGTCAACGTCGGTGATTAACCCCAGGGGTGACCTGGCGATAACTCCTTCGATTAGGGCCAGACGTTCGAAAGCATAGGGCATGGCTTAAATTTAGCAGCCGGGATACCATTAGTCAACGCCGGGGATGGGCTTCTTGGCCTTGGGCCCGGTCTCCGGCAGCCCGAGCGCGACAAAGACAGCCGCCGCCGACACCGCGACCAGCACCAGCAGGGCGTTATCCAGACTCCCGGTGACATCAAGGATACGCCCGCCTATCTGGGAGCCAACAATCCCCCCGGTATAGCCCAGGGACAGTATTAACCCGCTCGCCCTACCCACATTTTCCCCAGACATCATCTCCACCGGCAGTGCCAGTACGGTAACGAACCGGGTAACGACGGCAACACCCACTAAAGCCATCAAAAACCAGCTCACAGTTATGCCAGCGCCGATAACCCCCCAGGCAGCCAGGGCAAGGATGATACCGGGTATCCAGAGAAAAGGCTTCCTTAGTCCCATCCGGTAGGCGAGCTGGGGCGCCAGGAAAGAAGTCGGGATACCAACCCAGATGGTTACCGAGGCGATAACCCCGGCCAGCTCCGGGGTGGCCCCCTTTAACATCATCAGGGTGGGAGCCCAGCCGCTCCAGGTGTAGAAGAAGAAGTTGTGCAGCCACAAGAGTCCGGCCGCCAGCCACAGCCTTTTGTGGCACAGCAACCGGTGGAACGGAGTACTAGTACCGGTACTGCCCTGGCCCGACGGCCTGACCCCGGTGCTTTGGGGAGAGGGCTCTCTCACCAGCGCCCACCACAGGATAGCCGCCAAAATAGGCGGGATACTCCAGATAAAGAAGACTCCCTGAAAGGTACCGGTTAAGGGCAGGATGAAAGGCACGGTAATGGCTACCGCCAGGGCGATACCTGTTAGTAAACCCGAGGTGAACAGCCCGGTGGCCACCCCGGCCTGCTTCCGGGGAAACCAGGCGCTAACCAGCTTGGGGATATTGGGGAAAGACAAACCCATACCGGCACCGTAGATAAAGGTAAAGGCCAGCAGGCCGGAAGCATCCGTGGCGGTGCCTCTCAAGACGGTACCCAGCGCCATGACTATCGCCCCGATACCAGCCGCCTTCTTGGCGCCTATCCGGTCGGCAAGCAGACCGCCGGGAACGGCCAGGGCCGCCAGCATTATAATCGGGGCGATATAAAGAAGACTGGCCTGAGCGTGGCTGAGATGGAACGCCTCCTTCAGGACGTGTTCCATAGGGGGCACACAGAACATCGGCGACCACATGGCAAAGCTAATCAGCCAGGTGCTTACCAGTATGGCCCGGGGCACACGGGGCACACGAGGCCCATGTTCCTGCGGCAACTCAGATACTCCGAAAAAGAAGTCGATAGACTGACGAGGGCATTAACCCGGCAACCTGCCGGCCTGCTCGGACACGATGGTTTACTATACCACTAAGTGATTACCGACCTCAAGTTAGGCTCGAAGCCGGACTCTGGTAGGCCAGTATTAGCTCACACCCACCACCCGAAATCTGCTCGACAAAGCCGCCGAAATAGGCTAAAGTGTTACTTAAGATGAACGGTGCTGAGAAAGCTAGCCGCCCGGTATTCGCTATCGACCTGGGGGGCAGCAAGATAGCCGTCGCCATTATCTCCCCCGAATATAAGATACTGGCCCGGGAGTACCATCCCACCCTGGCCGATGAAGGCGCGGCCCCGGTAATCGACCGGATAACTGCCGCCGTTAAGCAAATCACCGCCGCCACCGGCACGGCCCTACCTCAGACCGGAGGTATCGGCATCGCCGCCGCCGGTGCCATAGACCATAAAAGTGGCCTGGTCACCCTGTCCCCCAATCTCCCCGGCTGGCGCGATGTGCCCTTAAGAGCCCTCCTTCAGGAGAGGCTGGGGAGCCCGACCTGGCTTATAAACGACGCCAACGCCGCGGCCCTGGGCGAGCACCGCCTCGGGGCCGGGAGGGGGGTAAACGACCTCATCTACCTCACCGTGGGCACCGGCATCGGGGGGGCGATTATCACTAACGGCCGGCTCTACACCGGGGCCTGCGGCAGCGCCGGGGAAATCGGCCACATGACCATCGACATTAACGGCCCGAGGTGCGCCTGCGGTAATACCGGCTGCCTGGAGACCTTGGCCTCGGGGAGGGCCATCGCCAGAGAGGCAATACGGCGCCTCGGCGCCGGAGAGAGCTCGTCTCTTACCGGGCTCGTTAACGGTAAGACCGCGGACATCACCGCCCGGGAGGTAGCTGTGGCCGCAGAGCAGGGCGACCTGCTGGCCGTTAGCGTCATCGATAACGCCGCCTTCTACCTGGGGGTGGGCCTGGTAAACCTGGTCAATATCTTCAACCCGGAGATGATTATCATCGGGGGCGGGGTCGCCAGCCTGGGAGAGCGGCTGCTCAATCCGGCCCGGCGGCTGGTCAAGGAAAGAGCCTTCCCGGTATCGTCGGCGGCGGTAAGCATCGTCGCTACCGAGCTCGGCCGCGATGCCGGCCTGCTCGGGGCCGCCCGCTTCGCCTTTGAACAGGCTGAAGCCAGAGAGGAGATATAATGAAAGTCCGTAAAGCAGTTATCACCGCCGGCGGCTGGGGGACGAGGTTCCTACCCCTCACCAAGTCCCAACCCAAGGAGATGCTACCCCTGATAGATAAGCCCATAATTCAGTATGCCGTGGCCGAGGCCATTGGCTCCGGTATCGAGCAGATTATCCTGGTGACCGCCTTGGGGAAGAACGCCATCGAGGACTACTTCGACCGCTCCTTCGAGCTGGAGTATCTCCTGGAGCAAAAGGGAGAGACCAAGCTCCTCAAGAGAATGCGCGCCCTGGCCAACATGGCCGACATCTGCTACATCCGCCAGAAGGAGCAGCGGGGCCTGGGTCACGCTATTTTAACGACCAGAGAACTTGTCGGTGAGGAGCCCTGCGCCGTGCTGCTCCCCGACGACGTTATCGACAGCAAAACCCCCGCCCTGAAGCAGATGCTTAAGGTCTACGAAGAGCATAAAAGTAACGTTATCGCCGTGGAACGGATCAGCCGTCAGGATACGGTGAGCTACGGTATCATCGAGCCGGAGCCGCTCGCCGACCGTTTGTATCGGGTCTTAAGCCTGGTGGAAAAACCGGAGCCGGACGATGCCCCCTCGGATCTGGGGATTGTGGGGAGGTATATCCTAACACCGGAGATATTCGCCGCCCTCAAGGTAACGCCGCCGGGTAAGAAAGGGGAGATTCAGATTACCGACGCCCTGCAGCTGCTCCTCGGGCGGCAGGAGGTGCTTGCCTACGAGTTCGAGGGGATAAGACACGACGCCGGGACTCCCCTGGGCTGGCTCAAGGCAAACTTGGCTCTCGCCCTGAAGCACCCCGAAATCGGCCCCGAGCTGAAGGAATATCTATCCGGGCTCCTCTAGCCACCCGGTTGTCCCGGGCCGGTTACTTCAGCGACATCAGGCACGGCCTCGTTGACAGGCAGCCCGAGTTACACTAAAATCGTAGCATATCTCTTTTAAGTAAGGTGGGTGAACTATTGACCGGCGACGAAATTCGTGAGGCATTCCTGAAATTCTTTGCGGGCAAAGGGCATAAGGTTATGCCCAGCGCCTCTCTGATACCCAGCGGCGACCCCACCCTGCTCCTCACCAGCGCCGGCATGGTGCCCTTCAAGCCCTACTACCTGGGTGAGGAAATACCGCCCAACCGCCGTCTGGCTTCGTGCCAGAAGTGCTTTCGGACTACCGACATCGAGGCGGTGGGTGACCCGCATCACCTCACCTTTTTCGAAATGCTGGGGAACTTCAGCATCGGCGATTATTTCAAGAAAGAGGCCATTAGCTGGGCCTGGGAGTTCGTCACCCGGAGCCTGGGAATCGAGCCAGCGCGGCTGTGGATAACCATCTTCCACGACGACGAAGAGTCCTTCGGTTACTGGCGGGAGATAGGCATCCCCGAGGACAGGATAATACGCCTCGGGGAGAAAGATAATTTCTGGGGGCCGGCCGGTAACTCCGGGCCCTGCGGGCCGTGTAGTGAAATCCACTACGACCTCGGTCCGGAATTCGGCTGCCGGCGTCCCGAATGCGCCCCCGGCTGCGACTGCGGACGCTTCTCCGAAATCTGGAACCTGGTATTCACCCAATATAACCAGGACGAAAGCGGCCAGCGCACCCTGCTCCCTAAACCTAATATCGACACCGGCATGGGCCTGGAGAGAACCGCCGCCGCCATGCAGGGCAAAAGCTCGGTCTACGAAACCGACCTCTTCCTGCCCCTGCTGGACTGCATCTCGGCCCTGGCCGGGAAGCGCTACGGTGCCGACGACGAGACCGATAACGCCATGCGCATCGTAGCCGAGCACGGGAGGGGGATTACCTTTCTCAGCGCCGACGGCGTCCTCCCCGGTAACGAAGGCCGGGGCTACGTCCTGCGCCGTCTCCTGCGCCGCGCCGTGCTCTTCAGCCGGCGGCTGGCCGAGGGAAAGTCCTTTCTCACCGAGGTCGCCCAGACCACGATTAAAGAGATGGGCCACGTCTACCCCGAGATAAAGCAGAAAGAGGATTTTATTCTCCGGGTCATCGAGAGTGAGGAAACCAGATTCAGCGAGACGCTGAGCATCGGTCTAAAGCTGCTCGACGAAATCATGGAGAAGGCGCGCCACCGCAAGCTGGCGCAAATCTCCGGGAAAGAGGTCTTCAAGCTCTACGATACCTACGGCTTCCCGGTGGAACTGACCACGGAGGTCGTTTCCCGCTCGGGTCTTTCGGTAGACCTGGCCGGCTTCGAGAAGGAGATGGCCGGGCAGCGGGAGCGGGCCCGGGCTGCCCATAAGTTCGAGGGTAAGGGAGAGGTTAGGGTAGGGGAGCAACTTGACATAAAGGAAACCGACTTCGTCGGCTATGATAACCTTAAATGTCAAGCCAAGATTATTAATATTCTGGTCGACGGTAAATCCGTCACTACGGTAGAAGCCGGGCAGGAAGCAAGCCTTGTCCTGGACGCCACCCCATTCTACGCCGAGATGGGGGGCCAGGTGGGGGACACCGGCGAGATAATTGGTAAAAAAGGCAGGTTTCTAGTAACCAATTCTATTTACGGTCCGCAGGATGTCGTCCTCCACCAGGGTAAAGTCACCGAGGGCAGTCTAACTACCGAAGATGAAATCGAGGCGGTGGTGGATTGCGAGCGGCGGCTGGATATCGCCCGCAATCATACTGCCACCCATCTGCTACACATGGCGCTGCGTCAGGTGCTCGGCGAGCACGTCGAGCAGCGGGGTTCGCTGGTCGCCCCGGAGCGGCTCAGATTCGACTTCTCTCACCTGGAGGCGCTGACCAGAGAAGAACTAAACAAGGTAAACCACCTCGTCAACGATAAAATCCGCCGTAACCTGCCGGTCTCCGGCCAGCCTACGACCTACCAGCAGGCGGTAGCCGAGGGGGCTATCGCCCTCTTCGGTGAGAAGTACGGCGACGAAGTCCGGGTGGTGAAGATAGGGGGGAAGACCGCGGTCAGCGCCGAGCTCTGCGGCGGCACCCACGTAGCGACCACCGGAGAGATAGGGCTCTTCCAGATTACCGGCGAGGGCAGTATCGGCAGCGGCCTGCGCCGCATCGAGGCGGTTACCGGTCGGGGAGCCGAGGAGTTTATCGATGCCCAGACGGATAGTTTACATAATATTGCCGAGTCCTTCAAGGCATCGCCGAGCGAGGTTCAGGACAAGGTATCTGAGCTAGCCGCCGAGTTGGAAAAAGAGCGCCGCCGGGCGCTGGCCCTGGAGCGGGAGCTATCCCAGAGGGTAGTCGCCTCGCTGCTGGGCCAGGTGGAAGTAGTTAACGGGGTCAAGGTGCTGGCCGCCAGGGTGCCCTCCTACCGGCTGGAGACGCTGAGGGAGACCAGCGACCAACTCCGCGAGCAGCTAAAGAGCGCGGTCATCGTCCTGGGTACGATACATAATCATAAACCCATGTTTTTGGCGGCGGTAACCCCGGACTTAGCTGACCGGGGCTACCATGCCGGCGAGATAGTTAACCAAGTGGCCGGGGTAACCGGGGGCCGGGGAGGCGGTAAGGCACGCTTTGCCCAGGCCGGGGGCAAACACCAGGACAAGCTGGATGAGGCGCTACGCCAGGTAAAAAACTTTATTCAGGGCGGAGGTTAGTATCACGCGCAGCCTGGGTCTTGATATCGGCGACCAGCGGATTGGGGTAGCCCTCAGCGACCCCCAGGGCATACTGGCCAGTCCCCTGACTATCATCAACCGCCAGAACGAGACGGCGGACATTAAAGCCGTTAATGATATTATTATCGACAATCAGGTGGCGAAGGTTATCGCCGGCCTGCCCCGCTCCCTGGACGGCAGCCTCGGTAAGCAGGCGGAAAAGGTGAAGACCTTTGCCCAAAGCCTGAGCCGGCAGATACCGGTGCCGCTGGAGTTCAGAGACGAGCGCCTGTCCACGGTATCGGCCCGGCGCTTGATGCAGAGTGCCGGGAAAAAGCGGGGCGGGCACGATGACGCCATAGCGGCGGCCATCATCCTGCAGATGTATCTGGATGAGCAAGGCCTGGGTTCGGAGCTTGACAGCCCGCCAGCAGAGATTTAACATATCTCAAGTAGTCAACACGGGAAGGACCGGTCTAAACCGAGGTGACTTATGACTAAAAGAAAGGTCAAACGCAGTTATTTCGAGAGCCTTTACGAAATGGCGGCCGCCATGAACTCGGCGCGCACCCCGGAAGAGGTACTCACTTCCATCGTGGAGAATGCCGTCAACACCCTGGGGGCCAAGGGCTGCTCCATCATGCTCCTCACCCCGGACGGGACACGGCTGCTTCACACCGCCGCCTACGGACTGAGCGACTGGTACATCAGAAAAGGGCCTTACCTGGCGGATAAAAGCATCGCCGAGACACTGCGGGGCGAGCCGGTTACCATTCTGGATGCCTCCAGCGACGAGCGCATGCAGTATCCGGAGCAGCAAGCCAAAGAGGGGGTGGTCTCTATTCTGTCCGTGCCCGTTAGGCTCCGAGAAGCCGTTATCGGGGTGATGCGGGTCTACACCGCAAGGCCGTACTTCTTCAGCTCGGAGGATATCTCCTTCGTATCCGCGGTAGCTAATCTCGGGGCCATCGCTTTAGAGAATGCCGAGCTCTACGAGTTCGTTCATAAGGATTACGTGACCGTGAGGCGGGAACTGCTCGAGTGGCGAGCCGCCTTCGGCGACCAATGGATAGGCCAGGGACCCGGCGTCGTGGCCCACGATTGGTGGAAATTTATCTAGCCGCCACCCCGACTCCTCGCATCTTCAGAGGAGCCGCCGGCTAGCCGGTATTCCCGGTTTCAGGTAGGTCTGCTGCGACACAAATATTGGACGGTATAACCTGGGCTAAAGACTACAAAGACAAGCAGCCCAGAATAAATAATGAGGGATTTTTCTGGTGACCGCTGACCTCTCCCTGGCTATCGGGATAATGATTACCGTCGGCTTGCTCGGCGGGATATTATCGAACAAAATAAAGTTTCCCCGGGTTACCGGTTACATTATCATCGGCATTATTTTTAGTCCTTCCATACTGAATCTGGTTTCAAGGGCCACTATCGAGAGACTGGACATTGTCACCCACGTCACCCTGGGTATCGTCGCCTATTTAATCGGGGCCAGTCTCCGCATCGAGTCAATCCGGAAGCTGGGCAGAAGCATCGCCTGGATAACCCCCACCCAGAGCCTGGGGGCCTGGCTCGTGGTCACTCTGGCACTAGCCTTTATTGCACCTCGCGTCACCACCGTTCCCGGGGCGACCTTTATGAACAACTATCTCCCCATGGCCTTAGTTGCCGGGGCGATAGCTTCGGCGACGGCACCGGCGGTAACCATGGCCGTAATCCGCGAGTATCGAGCCAGAGGGCCGCTGACCACGACCCTGCTGGCGGTAGTCGCCATCGACGACGCCATTGCCGTCATCGCCTTTGCCATTTCCGCCGGCATCGCCCAGTCCCTGGTAATCGGTAGCGGCAGCGTATCGCTCTACCACATGCTGGCGGTTCCTGCCCTGGAGATAGCCCAATCTATCGGCATAGGTGTCGCCCTGGGTTTTGCCCTGATATATCTCACCAGGCTCCTGAAGACCCGCGCCCTGCTGCTAGCCGCAGTCTTAGGGATGATTTTACTGGGTACCGGTCTGGCCAACTACCTGGGCATCTCACTGATTATGACCAACATGACACTAGGCTTCGTCGTCGCCAACAGGATGAGGGACAGTGAAGCTACCGGTGTAATTGAAAATATTGAAGAGGTTGTTTTCGCTATCTTCTTTGTCTTCTCAGGCATGCACTTTGAGGCTGGTTTCATAAGAACTGCCGGTACCTTAGCGCTACTGCTCTTCGGAGTCAGATTCGCCGGCAAATACTTCGGGACCATGATCGGCGCTAGAATCTCCAGGGCATCCGAAGAGGTGAAAAAATACCTCGGCCTGGCTCTGGTACCCCAGGCGGGTGTCGCTCTCGGTCTGGCCCTACTCGCCGAAGAGATGTTTCCTACCCTGGGACACCTGCTTTTTAACGTAGTCCTGGGCTCAGTCATCATAAATGAGATTGTCGCCCCACCCCTAACCAAATACGCCATCACTAAATCCGGCGAAGCCGGAGTCCCCGTTGAGCCGGTATCAGGAGCCCCATGAGCCCCCACTAAGTCTACAGAAGAACTGCTTATTTATACACCGAAACCGAGTGGACTGCGCCCAACAAGTTCTTTGGCGACGGTACGTCTGTTTTGGTATATACTAGAAAGTATCTTGATTAAATGTTGGAAGGTGATATAAGACAAATCGGGATAGGCCGCTCACATGATTAAGGAGCCTTTACTAGCCATCGGGATAATGGTTCCGGTCGGTCTGCTCGGCGGACTGCTCGCCAATAAGTTAAAGTTCCCCAGGATTACCGGCTATATTATCATCGGTGTTTTATTAAGCCCCTCCATCCTCAATCTGGTGTCGAAAGCCACCCTGGAGTCCTGGGATATCATCAGCACGGTGGTTCTGGCGATTATCGGCTACGCCATCGGCGGCAGTCTGCGAATGGAGTCAATAAAGAAGCTGGGTGGAGGCGTTGCCTGGCTGACACTCGCCGAAACCCTGGGCGCCCTGGCCATCGTAACCCTCATCGTCACCCTTACCGGGTCACTGACCCTGTCCATCCCCAACGCCAGTCCGCTGCACACCTACTTGCCACTGGCCCTGGTCATCGGAGCCGCAGTCTGTCCGGCGGCACCGGCCGTCACCTTAGCGGTAATCCGGGAACTAAAGGCCCGAGGGCCCCTGACCACGACGCTACTGGCGGTGGTCGCCCTCGACGATGCCCTCGGGGTTATTCTCTTTGCCATCACCCTGGGGATAGCCAAACCCCTGCTGGGAGAGGCCGGTGGGGCTTCCCTATACGGAATGCTGGGCATTCCGGCTCTGGAAATACTGCAATCCATAGGCATCGGGGTCGCTCTGGGCTTTGCTCTAATCGGGATGTCCCGGCTGGTGAAAAGCCGCGCCCTGCTTATGGCCTCGGTCCTGGGAATGCTAATGCTGTGTGTCGGGCTGGCTGAGACATTGGGCATCTCGGTAATCCTGGCCTGCATGGCGATTGGCTTCGTGACCCGGAACCGGATAGGGAAAAATCTGGAAGACGAGCCGTTTATCGTCATCGAAAGTATCGAGGATTTTGCCTTTGCCATCTTCTTCGTGCTGGCGGGTATGCACTTCGACTTGAGCGTCATCAAAGTATCGGGGATTCTGGCGGCCCTGATTTTCGCGGGCCGGTTCTCCGGTAAGTACCTGGGAATAAGAGCCAGCGCCAGGAAGGCCCGGGCCCCGGATGTCGTCAGGAAATATCTCGGCTTCGCCCTGCTACCGGAAGCCGGGGTTACCATCGGGCTGGCCCTGGTGGCCAAGGACGCCTTTCCCGAACTGGGCAGCCTGCTGGTAAACGGGATTCTGGCCTCGGTCATTATCAACGAACTGATAGCGCCACCCATGACCAAATATGCTATTATTAAGGCCGGGGAAGCAGAGGAGGTGGCAAAACAAGCTCCCTAAGAAATAAGAGCAATGTACCTGATTGATAAGTCTTTTAAGAAGACGCCCAAACACTATATCCGGCAGAGCCTGCTGGCGGCCCTGGTGGTGGGGCTGATTCTGTACATCTTCAAGTTTTTGAGCGGGGGCATTATTATTGTGGCCGCTCTGGGGGCGAGCACCTTTATTGTCTTTGCCATGCCCGATTCGATTACCGCTCAACCGAGACGGTTAATCGGGGGGCATGCCGTGGGGCTGCTCTCCGGGACCTTCGCCTACTTCGTTCTGCTCAGCGGCCACCTGAACACGCCACCCGTTAGCCAGGACACCATCTTTATACTGGCCGGGGCCTTATCGGTGGGGTTGTCTATCTTCCTGATGACGATTACCAATACCGAGCACCCACCGGCGGCCACCACCGCCATCGGCATCATTACCAACGGCTGGTCGTTCAAAGTGGCCCTTTTCGTGCTGCTGAGCGCTCTGTGTCTCGCCCTCGCCCGGAGAGCCCTGCGGCCGCACCTGAAAGACCTGTTCTGAGCCGCTGCTTAAGTCCGCCTAGGTCTCACCGGCAATATTCTCAACCCGCATCCCCCGGGAAGTGACCCAGGTTATCCCGGCTTCGATATCCTCGTCTCTACCCTCAAGCTCAAGCATTATCCAGCCCCGCTCCTCGTTAACCTCAGCCCGCAGGATATTGGCCGCCAGGTTGAACTGCTGGCTGACGATATAGATAACCGGCTCGGAAAGCAGCTCCCGAGGATAGTTAAGCATCACCCGCCGTTTTGCCATGCCACCCCCCTTTACGCCCGGGTCTGCCGGACGAATTAGTAATCTATATCTATGGCCTTTCCCTAGCCGCTAGCGCTAAAGACCGGTGGCTTTCCAGCCTGCGGCGACGTACGACAGAGCTTAACTTCGCCGGAGAAGCCGATATCGCCGCCGACGATAATGACCACCCCCTTAAGCTCCTCGATACCTCGCGCCCGCTCCAGCCCGCCGGCGATATCGTCCGGGCGCTTTACCAGGTTCCCGATAGCCGTCGCCGCCGCATCGGCCAGGGCCGCCGACCCGGCCAGGGCGATAACGGCATCGGCCCGGCCGTGGCTCAGAGAGTGCCCCACCGTACCCGAAGAAGTACAAATCCCCAGCGGGGTAGCCGCTCCCTCTATCTCCAGGCCAATCTGACCGGTCAGCGGCGAGTCACCGGCATAAATCCCGACCACCCGCTTCTTAGGGCTCTTGAGATAGATATCGCCCCCGTTCTCCACGATTACCTCCGGGGAAAAGGCCAGTAGCTCCCGGCCGACAAACTCGGCGATGGCCCCGGCTACTGCCGCCATCGGGCCCACCCCGGCCCTCGCCGCGGCAACCATCATCGCCTTTACGATATGGGGGGCAGCCTCGTCGACAGGTAACGCTTCCAGAGAGTCGCGGAAGGCAGGGTGGCGCTCGATGTAACCTTCCAGGGTATCACGGTACTTCTTTACCAGGCGCAGGGCCTTCCTCTTCAGATTAGTTTCGGCGCTGAGGTACAAGTCCGTTTCTCCGACAACCACATTGAAAGTGACCAGGTCGGTATCCCTAATCCAGTGTCGGTAGCTTCGCGGCTGATACATTGGTTAGAAATGGAGCTCCATAGCCCTCGGCGGACAGGCGGAAAGACAAATCCCGCAGGCCAGGCACTTATCGCCGAGGAAGGTGACCCGCCGGGTAGCCGGGTCAAGCTGAAAGGCGTCGGCGGGACAGATAACGACGCAGGCTCCGCAGTGGGTGCACCTTTCCTCGTTACGGATGACGTTCTGACTGAGCGACTGAATCCTTACCCCGCGCTTGATTAAATAACTGATGCCCTGGTCGTAATCGGCCTGCTTACCCCTAAGCTCCAGCACCATCAGGCCCTCGTCATCGGGGGTGATGGAGGCCTTCAGGATATTGAAATCGAGATGGTACTCCCTGACCAGCCGACACACTATCGGCTGGTCTACCATGCGTCTCGGAAAATGGAGAACCACTCTTTTAGATATAGATACCGTCATCAAGACCACCTCTCCGGTTTTTCAGGCACTGATTTGCCACCGCCGCTATCTTAATATTATAATCACATTATCTGAAAAGCAAGTAGCCGAGGGGAAGCCACTCGTCTCCCGCTACCTAACCGCCTCAAGACCGCAGCCGCTATCAGCCGAACGAACTATAAGCAGAGAATACTATGGGTAAGACACTCTCGGAAAAGATACTGAGCACCAAGTCGGGGAGCTCCGCTCAGGCGGGCGATATCGTGGTCGCCGGGGTCGACCTGGCCTTCGTCCAGGACACCACCGGACCGCTCACGGTGCGGCAGTTCCGGGCGGCCGGTTTTAAGCAGCCAGCCGGGTCCCTGAAAGCCGCTATCTTCCTCGACCACGCCGCGCCCAGCCCGAACCGCGAGCTCGCCAACGACCATAAATTGCTGCGCGACTTCGCCTGGGAGACGGGCAGCCTCCTCTCCGAGGTCGGCGACGGCGTCTGCCACCAGATAGTCGCCGAGTCCCTGGCCAAACCCGGGGCGCTCATTATCGGCGCCGATTCCCACACGGTAACCGCCGGCGGCCTGGGGGCCTTTGCCTGCGGCATGGGCTCCACCGACGTCGCCGTGGCTATGGCCCTGGGGAAGACCTGGCTCCGTGTCCCCGAGAGCATCAAGGTAGTGCTATCCGGGAGGTTTGCCAGCGGGGTCTACGCCAAAGACCTCATCCTCTACCTCATCGGGCTGATTGGAGCCGACGGCGCTACCTATCAGGCACTGGAGTTCGGCGGGGAGGCCCTAAGCGCCATGAGTGTGCCGGAACGTCTCACGATAGCCAACATGGCGGTAGAGGCCGGCGCCAAGGTCGGGCTTTTTCCCAGCGACGAGGTGACCCGGAGTTACCTCGAAGGGCAGGGGAGGGACGGTGATTACCAGCCGCTCTCTGCCGATGATTCGGCCAGCTACGTACGGACGATTGACATTAACCTGGCCGAGCTTGAGCCGGTAGTCTCCCGACCGCACACCGTGGATAATACCGCTCCCGCCAGGGAGATTAAAGGAACTAAGATTCAGCAGGTAGTTATCGGCACCTGCACCGGCGGGCGTCTCGACGACCTGGCCGTAGCCGCCGCCATCCTGAAGGGCCGGCAGCGTCACGAGCAGACCCGGCTGGTGATTGCCCCGGCGTCGCGCGCCGTTATGCGAGCGGCAATCGCCGCCGGCTATATCGAGACCCTGCTCCAGGCCGGAGCGCTCATTCTGCCGCCGGGCTGCGGCCCGTGCCTCGGTCTGCACCAGGGTGCCCTGGGAAACGGTGAGAACTGCCTGTCGACGGCCAACCGGAACTTCAAGGGGCGCATGGGTAACCCCGAGGCCTTCGTCTACCTGGCCAGCGCCGCCACCGCCGCCGCCAGCGCCGTTACCGGCGAGATTACCGACCCCCGCGATTTTTCATAAAGTATTCGGTGGGGATAATAGATTACGGAGTTTTTATAAGCACTCCAAAGGGACTAACCGATTAAGAATCTTACCAGTTACGGAGTCTTCATAAGCTCCAGATGGGAATAAACAGGTTACGGAGTTTTTATAAGCGCTTCGAAGGAAATAACAGGTCACGGAGTCTTTATAAGCGCTTCGAAGGAAATAACAGGTCACGGAGTCTTTATAAAATGTTTAAGGGACGGGCCTTCAAGTTCGGTGACGGTATCTCGACCGACCAGATAATACCGGGGCGGTTCGCTCACCTGCGGAGCAACCTTCCCGAGCTGGCCAAGCACGCTATGGAGGATGCCGACCCCAGCTTTGTCAGCCGGGTAAAGCCGGGTGACTTCATCGTGGCCGGGGCTAACTTCGGGCTCGGCTCCAGCCGGGAGCACGCCCCCCTGGTTATCAAGATGGCCGGGGTAAAGGCGATACTGGCTAAATCGGTAGCCCGCATCTTCTTCCGGAACGCCATAAACCTGGGGCTGCCGGTACTGATATGCGACACCGATAAGATTAACGACGGCGACGAACTAGAGATTGACCTCGAGGCGGGCAGTATACTTGACATAACCAACGGGGTAAAACTCGGCTTCGGTAAAATCCCGGAGATAATGCTCCGCATCCTCGACGACGGCGGGCTCCTTGCCTACCTCGAGAAACACGGTGACTTAAAACTATAGGCTCGCTGCCGAAAAAAGCTGACCAGAAAGGTAACCAATGACGCACCAGATAACACTTATCCCCGGCGACGGTATCGGCCCTGAGATTACCGAGGCGACACGGCGGGTTCTGGAAGCTACCGGGGTCGCCTTTCACTGGGAGCTCGCCCTGGTGGGTGAGGCGGCCCAGGATAAGTTCGGCAGCGTTCTCCCCGAACCGGTGCTCCAGTCCATCCGCAAGAACAAGGTTGCTCTTAAAGGCCCGGTTACCACCCCGGTCGGCTCGGGCTTCAGAAGCGTCAATGTCGGCCTGCGTAAAAGCCTGGGGCTCTATGCTTGCCTGCGCCCGGCCAAGACCTACCCCGGCGCCCCCGTGGTGCGTAAGGAGGTTGACCTGGTGGTGGTCCGGGAGAATATCGAAGGCCTCTACAGCGGTATCGAGTTTAAGAAGGGCACCACCGAGGCGGCAAGATTGATAGACTTCGTCGCCGAAACCAGCGGTGACAGGCTGGGGAAGGACTCCGGGTTCAGCCTCAAGGTAATCTCCGAAAGCGGCAGCCGCCGGATCGTCAAATTCGCCTTTAAATACGCCCGCGCCAACCAGCGTCGCAAGGTGACCGCAGTACATAAAGCCAACATCTTGAAGTTCTCCGACGGGCTGTTCTTATCGGTAGCCCGTGAGGTCGCCAAAGACTACCCCGACATCGAGTTCGAGGATAGAATCGTAGACAACATGTGCATGCAGCTGGTGCAGAAGCCGGAACTCTACGACGTACTGGTCGCCCCCAATCTCTACGGCGACATCCTTTCCGACCTGTGCGCCGGGCTGGTCGGGGGCCTGGGCCTGGCCCCGAGCGCCAATCTGAGCGACGAGCTGGCTATATTCGAGGCGACACACGGCAGCGCCCCCAAGTACACCGGACTGAACAAGGTTAACCCCATGTCCCTGATGCTCTCCGGCGTGATGATGCTCCGCCACCTCGGTGAGAAGGAGAGCGCCGACAGATTAGAAACGGCTATAGCCGGGGTCATCGCCGAAGGCAAGCACGTCACCTACGACCTCAAGCCAGAGGCACCCGGGGAGGCGGCCGGCACCTCACAGGTAGCCGATGCCGTAATCGCCAGGCTCGGTAGTTAAAAGGCTTGTCAGCCCGAACCCAACACCGTCAAGGATAATTTTTCTACTTGAGGCTAGCCTTTGTGTTATAATGAAGCTATCCCGCCTGTCCATTATTCGGGCTTTAGATGATAAAGCAACGGGGGAAGTTTATGAACAAGATTTACATTATAGACGTAACCAACCGGGACGGCGTTCAAACGGCCAAGCTCGGCCTTTCCAAGCTGGAGAAGACCCTGGTCAATATGTACCTGAACGAGATGGGCATCTTTCAGTCGGAATTCGGGTTTCCCACCACGCGCCACGAGTCTCTCTATCTCCAGGCTAACCTGGAGCTGGCTGAAATGGGCGTCCTGCAGCCGATTCGCCTCGCGGGCTGGCTGAGGGCGATTGCTGATGACGTGGAGACGGCTTTTCGCCTTGTCCCGAATATCAAACACCTCAACCTGTCTATCTCCACCTCGCACCAGATGATAGAAGGTAAGTTTAAAGGCAAAAAGACCCAGGACGATGTAAAGCAGCTGATGGTCGAGGCAACGGAGGCAGCTAAGGCCCACGGTGCCGAGAGCATCGGCATCAATGCCGAAGATGCCTCGCGCACTGACCTCGACTTCCTGATTGAGTTCGCTCTGGCGGCCAAGGAGCACGGCGCCGACCGGTTCCGCTACTGCGATACCCTGGGCTACGACAACCCGTTCACCATATACGACACCGCAAAGAAGCTGGCAGAAGTGGTGGGGCTACCCATCGAGCTTCACTGCCACGGCGACCTGGGCATGGCGGTGGCCAACTCCCTGGCCGGCGCCAAAGGGGTGATCGATGGGGGACAGGACGCCTATATCAACACCACCATTAACGGCATCGGGGAAAGGTGCGGTAACGCCGACCTGGTGGCGGTGGTGTTAGCTGTTACCAAGTCCAAGGACTTCGCCGAGAGATACCAGCTCGGCCAGCCGATTGATTTAGCCAAATCCTGGCAGATAGCCAATTTCACGAGCTATGCCTTCGATGTTCCCATCCCGATAAATCAGCCCGGGGTCGGCCCCAATGCCTTTGCCCATGCCTCGGGCATCCACGCCGACGGCGTCTTAAAAGACCCGGAAAACTACGAGCTTTATAACTATGAAGAACTGGGCCGGGGAGAGCCCGAGTATGTCGATACCGGCCGGGAGATATGCACCGGACAGTACAGCGGCATCTCCGGCTTCCGGCATGTCATGGGCCAGCTACCGGGTGAGACAGCCCTGACCTTCGCCAGTACCGAGGAGGCTTACCGGATTCTGGAACTGGTGCGCTACGCTAATGTTGAGTCGCACAAGCGGCTGGTTGAGGCTGAGCTGATATTCATTGCCAAGTATCCGGAAATCGCTAAAAAGCTGCTTACCATGAGGCCCCTGGACTACCAGGATTGACCCCAGACTCCGGAGACCCTATAATCTAGAACTAAAGGGGCGATAGCGAGGGCTCGTAGCTCAGCGGCAGAGCGGTCGGCTCATAACCGATTGGTCGTAGGTTCGAATCCTACCGAGCCCACCAATCCTTCCCCTAGTCTGCTGCTCTTTAAAGTATGGAAGGTAACTACACCGGGTCTAGATTTATCTACCACCACCAGAATGGAAATTTCGGATTTTTCTTGGGGGGGAAGTCTGGAAGCTGCGGGGTAGAGCCACCATCACCCTCATCACCATCACCCGAGCTCACGGATACCACTCCGTTCTGGCTGATGTCATAGGGCTGTAATAGAGGATACGGCGACCCGATAAAGTAATCGCTTAAACTCTCGCTACCCGCCGTGATTCCCTGAACCTCCGTCTCGGTATCGACCGCAGTATAGCTGTCACTCAATTGCTCCTGCCCGGCCGACGCCATTAGCGAGAGCACTGCGGTCTGGACATTATCAAGCTCTGTTTCTTTAGCCTCGGTATCTCCTTCGTCCATGAAACTGGCAACGCTGGGAACGGCAATCGCCGCCAGGGTGCCCGCTATGGCCACCACCACTAACAACTCGACAAGGGTAAAGCCCCTCTGCCGCTGGTGAAGCCTCTTTATACCGTAACCGAGTCTCTTCATAAAACTACTCACCCTTTCTGGTATCCTCCCTTTCCTAGTACCCCACGTACTTTAGTACCTCCTTAAATAGCATACGGTGAGCCCGGGTGGTTCCACAATCGCTTATTAGTATTAATACCATCGCTGCATAAGGTAACCTTATCGTACTGGTTCTGCCCATAACCAATGAGTTGTAGCCCGAATCCTACCACCGGGTAGGGGGAAACCACTCAAAAGGCCGTACCGTAAACCAGCCCGCAAAACTCCGCAAACCTTACTCGACAAGTAAAACAACAAAAAATGAAATAAGACGGTAACAGGGGAAAGCCGCCTCTCCATTTCCCTTTCTTTATTTATGGTTTTTATTTAGTATCGTTATGTCTAGTGGGCGGGCTTGTTTTGGTACCTGTTTTTACATAATGTAGATTGTGCGACGTAGAAATACGCAGGTAAATATGCACTTAGACCAGCTAGACATAAAACGCCTCGGCTTCCCTCACATTGACAATACCTTCCCGACCTGAGTACAATTTTAGTTATCAAATAGAAATATTAGGAGGTAAGTTAAATGCCTAAGGACGCTAAAGCAATACTGAAAGATTTACAACAGGGAACCAGGAGCTGGCGGGCAGCCCACCCCGATTGCATGCCGGCATTTGCCGAATTAACTAAGGCCGCCATGAAGCCCGGGGCGTTAGACGTAAAGACAAAGGAGTTAATCGCCTCCGCCGTTGGTCTGGCGGCTCGCTGTGACTATTGCATCGTCCACCATGTTTACGAATCCTTTAAAGCCGGGGCCACCCGTCAGGAGCTTATCGAGACGGCGTGCGTCGCCAACTTCATGGGGGGCGGCCCGGTGGTCACCTACACGGCCACACTATTCATTGATGCCATCAACGCTTTCGCCCCGGAGTTTGGCCAGTAAAAAAGCCACCAAACTACGTCCCTGAATAGGAAACTACAAAAAAGAACTTTTAGACGCCTAGATTTTGATTTGAGGGCCTCATTTTAGCGGGGGCCCTCTAAGCTGGGTTATTTTGCTGACTGAGGACCTGGCCGATGCGCTCGAGGAGCCCGGCCAGTCCCCATTTTTTCGCCGCCGAGATAAAAACGGTATCCTCACCAACCGGCGGGTCCCACCCGGCAAAGTATTTCAGTGCCGCCGCTTCATCCCAGTCCCGGTCATGGTCGAGCAAGAGGTCTATCTTGTTAAGGACGGTAAGCCGCGGTTTAGCGGCCACCGCCAGCTCGTTAAGGATATCCTCCACCGTCTGACACTGCTCGGCGGCATTATGTGAAGCCAGGTCAATCACGTGCAGCAGGATACTGGCTTCGGCCAGCTCCTCAAGGGTTGCCCGAAAGGCGGAGATAATGGTCGGAGGCAACTTCCGGATAAAGCCGACGGTATCGGTAACCAGCGCTCTCCCCTGCTCCGGTAATCTGACGCGCCGGGTAGTCGGGTCCAGGGTGGCAAAGGGCTTGTCCTCGACGAAGGTGCCGGCCTCGGTCAGGGCGTTTAACAGGGTGCTCTTACCGCCGTTGGTATAGCCGACCAGGGCTATTATCGGGATGCTGCTCTTACGGCGCTGCTGGCGGTAGAG
>JAFGFP010000073.1 GCA_016931015.1 Dehalococcoidales bacterium | reverse complement strand
GTGCTGAGGCCGGCTAACAGCCGTAACTTCTTCGAGCTCAAGGTTAAGGAGATTCTGTGTAAGCCGCACCACTAGAGCCCGGTTAGCGCCGGACTGCTTTAGGAATTGGTGATAATTAATGTTTCGTAGCGCAAAATTATGGCTGGGGAGTGCCGTCTTTTTGTCCTTATTCCTGGCTGCCGCAGCCGGGTGCTCTCCTGATAAAACCGGCTCCGATGCTAATGCTAATCCCCTGGCCGGTAGCGAGACCCTGGTTCAAATCTCGACCATAGATGCCGTTCTCAACGGCCTCTACGATGGCGTGACAAGCCTGGAAACCTTAAAGGAATACGGAGATTTCGGGATTGGCACCCTAGCCGGTCTCGACGGTGAGATGATTGGCTTCGACGGTGACTTCTATCAGGTGAGGTCGGATGGCATTGCCTACCTGGTGGCGGATAACATGGAGACGCCCTTTGCCGCGGTGACCTGCTTTGACAGCGACCTCGAGATAGAGCTGCCTCAGATTACCAGCTACGAACAACTGGAACAATTTCTCGACGCCGCGCTACCGACGGACAACATCTTTTACGCCGTTAGGATTGAGGGCACCTTCAGCTACATAAAGACGCGCAGCGTGCCCCGCCAGGAAAAGCCGTACCCGCCCCTGGTCGAGGTCACCGCCCAGCAGCCCGTTTTTGAGTTTAACGATGTGGCGGGTACTATTGCCGGCTTCCGAAGTCCGGCTTACGTCAGCGGCGTTAATGTGCCCGGCTATCATCTTCACTTCTTAACCGAGGATAGAAGCGCCGGGGGCCACCTGCTCGAGCTCGCTACTCAAGAGGCGGTGGCTAAAATCGACTACACCTTCGAGTTCTTGATGATACTGCCCGGTGGGGATAGCGATTTCTACCACCTCGATTTGACCCAGAACAAGCAGGCCGAGCTGGAGCAGGCGGAAAAGTAATCACCGGTTTGGGGTAATTTCTCCCCCTGTGTCCCCCTCTCTTTATTAAGGAGAGGGGGAATTTGTTTTAGGTGATTACCTCTCTTGAAACCCGCCAGGCGCTGAGGAAGAATATTCCGGCCACCAGGCGCGGCAGGCCGATAATCAGCCAGACCCTGACGTCCTGTGGGATGAGTGGAGGCAGGGGTGGTATATTGGTAGCGCACAGGACAGCGCTGATAATAAGCAGGATGCCGCCGAGACGGAGCTTCCACCAGGAGAGAATGCATCCGGCCAGGGCAACGCCGGTAATTACCCCAATCAGGGCAGGCGCCACGCCGATTGTCTGCCAGCCCTCGGCCTGAATCTCCATGCAGGTTTCGCCGATAAGAAAGGTGAGGACAAAGCCCACCACCCCGAAGCCGATAATCCGCCCCGCCAGCTTCAGGCGGCCGGCTACTTTAGCACGCTTAGCCTCCATATCAGCCCTCCTTGGCTTTCTTCTGCAGCTCGTAGAGCTTGGTGAGCGCTTCCAACGGGCTTAGCGAGTTTATGTCAAGTTCTTCCAGCTCTTCCAGCGCCGGGGACTTCTCCCCGAAGAACGATATCTGCCGGGGCGGCTCTTTCTTCAACCGGCGGGCCCGGGGCTTTCCTCCCTTGCGATTGTCCCCTTCCAGCTCTTCGAGCACCTCGCTGGCGCGGTGCACTACCGCCTTGGGCAATCCCGCCAGCTGCGCCACATGGATGCCGTAGCTCCGGTCGACTCCGCCGGGCACAATCTTGTAGAGGAAGACCACGCGGCCCCCCTCCTCGGTAACGGCCACGTTGAAGTTCTTCACCCGGGGCAGGACGCTGGCCAGCTCCACCAGCTCGTGATAGTGGGTGGCAAAGAGGGTCTTGGCGCCCAGCCCGGAGTCGTTGTGAATATACTCGGCGACCGCCCGGGCGATGGACAGCCCGTCGTAGGTGCTGGTACCCCGCCCGATTTCATCCAGGATAATCAGGGAGCGTGGGGTGGCGTTATTCAGGATATTAGCGCTCTCCACCATCTCCACCATGAAGGTCGATTGCCCGGCGGCGATGTCCTCTCCGGCGCCGATACGGGTAAAAATACGGTCCACCAGGCCGATGGTGGCCGCCTCGGCCGGCACGAAGCTGCCTATCTGGGCCAGGAGCACGATTAAGGCGACCTGCCTCAGGTAGGTTGACTTACCCGACATGTTCGGCCCGGTGAGGATGATAATCTGGTTATCATTGTTGGAGAGGTGGGTATCGTTGGGCACGAAGCTCTTTTCCGGCAGGCTGCGCTCGACGACGGGGTGGCGCCCGCCGGTAATCGCGATTTCATCGCCGGTATTCAGCCGAGGGCGTACGTATCCGTAGCGTACGGCCACCTCGGCCAGGGAGGAGAAAACATCGGCCTGGGCTAAGGCGTTAGCCACCGCCAGAACCGGCTCGCTAACGGTGGCTATCTGGCGGCAGACCCGCCGAAAGATATCCGTCTCCAGCTCGCTAATCCGGTCCCGGGCGTTCAGGATAAGAGACTCGTACTCCTTGAGCTCCGGGGTGAAGAAGCGCTCGCCGCCCACCAGAGTCTGCTTCCTGATGTAGCTTTCCGGAACCTGGCCGAGATTGGCCTTGGATACCTCGATGTAATACCCGAAGACCTTGTTAAAGCCCACCTTGAGCGACTTAATACCGGTATTCTCCCGCTCCTCCCGTTCCAGGTTGGCCAGGTACTGCTTGGCGTTCCGGTTCATGAGGCGCAGGTTATCCAGCTCCTCGGAGAAGCCCTGCCTGATAATGCCCCCCTCCCCCAGCGATGACGACGGCGCTTCGGTCAGGGCTTCGGAAATCAGGCTGACGACGTCCTCACGAGGCTTAAGCTCATCTTTAAGCCAGCTAACGGCCTCGCTCCCCGCCCCGTCTTCGAGGGTCTGCCTCATCTCGGGGATGGTCTCCAGGCTCCCCTTGAGGCTCACCAGCTCCCGGGGTATGGCGACTCCGCTGCGCACCCGATTAATGAGCCGCTCTAAATCGCTAACGCCGTTAAGCAGGGTGACGACCTGCTTTCGGGCCAGGGTATTATTGTAGAACCAGTCGATGGAGTCCTGCCTTTTGTTCAGTTGCTTTATGTCAAGTATGGGCTGCCCCAGCCAGCGCCTCAGCAGCCGGCTGCCCATCGGGGTCTGAGTGAGGTCGATAACGGACAGTAACGAGCCCTCGCTGGTTCTCAGGTGGCTGGAGTAGAATAGCTCCAGGTTTCGCTGGGTCTGCTGGTCCAGGGCCATGAACGAGTCCGTGGCGTAGGTGGCAAGGCGCGTGAGCTGCCCCAGCACCCCTTTCTGGGTCTCCGCCAGGTAGTGGATGATGGCCCCGGCAGCGCCTATCGCCAGGGAGAGCTGGCTGCACCCGTAGCCGTCGAGGACGGCTACCCCGAAGTGCTTAAGCAGCGCCTCCCGGGCGGCCTCCGTCTCGAACCAGTAGTCCTCGAGGCGGGTTACCGGTATTCCCAGTTCCGGTAGCTGCGAGCTCTCGGCGGTGATAATCTCCGAGGGCTTGAGCCGCTCCACCTCGGGGAAGGCGCGTTCGATAGCCACCTGGGTCACGGCAAACTCGCTGGTGGTTATGTCAACGTAGGCGATGCCCGCCGTGTCGCCGCCCAGCACCAGGCTCACCAGGTAGTTATTGGTCTTACTGTCCAGGAGGCCCGGCTCGATTACCGTGCCCGGGGTGACCACCCGCACCACGTCGCGCTCCACCAGACCCTTAGTCTCGCCGGGCTTGGTTACCTGCTCGCAGATGGCAACCTTATAGCCCCGGTTGATGAGCTTGGCCAGGTAGTTATCCAGGGCGTGATAGGGAATCCCGGCCAGGGGCACCCGGTGCCCCTTCCCCATCTCTCTTGAGGTTAGGACGATATCCAGCTCCCGTGAGGCAATCCCGGCGTCTTTGTCGAAGGTCTCGTAGAAGTCCCCCAGCCTAAAGAGGACGATAGCGTTGGGATAGCGGCGCTTTATCCTGAGGTACTGCTGCCGTATCGGGGTCAGGGCTTCTTTCGCCATAGAAGTTATTCTACTAGAATTTCCGCCGAAAAGGAATAAGGCTTTTGGCAAACTCCTATGCGACAATATCTTTAAAGACTATGGTTGTCAAGGACTTTGGTGATAGAATAGCGACACGGGGTTGGGTAGCGTCTCATGAGACTACCTCTTACAGACGGAATTATGGGGGGGCTATGCGTAGAAGATTACCCCGTAGTGTTTCCGACGTTCTTACTATTCTTTTGTCAGCAGCTATTGGTGCGTTTGCGTGGGTGCATGGGCAGAAGATATTCAATGAAGGGATACGACAACCCAATTGGGGCAAGGGGATATGTGAAGCATTTGTGTCGGATATAACTGGAAGTCCACCAGCATGGGGCTCTTTCTTAGGTGCTGTCATAATACTGTTTTTTGTCCTCCGTAATCGAGTGGAAGATGATGTTGACACTGTGATACTCTTGCGCCTCATTGCAAAGAAACTAGACATTTCTGACTCCGATATACAGAAGGAGAAAGATAGGGAAAATCAAAAGAAAACTCTTGACTCAGCCATCAAAAAGTCCGACAATGACGCACAGGAGTAGTTATTAATGCCAAAGAGAGAAGATGACACTTACAGATACGCATACGGGCATCCCCCGGCTTGCACCTGCGTGGATTGCGTCAATAGAAGACTGCGGAAGCGGCGCTCTCGAAAGAAGATTATCGCTATCGTTGTTATTGTCGTAGTGGTAGCCGTAGTTATCGGGATTTTCCATAATCAGATTGCGCAATTCTTTGGGAGTTAGTACTAAAGACCGGCAAACATTCCCTACTTCTTCTCGTTATTCTTCTCCGCCTCCTCTTTCTTTCGCTTCGCCTCGGCGAGCAGCTTCTCTAAGGTATCGTGGCTCCCGGCGACTATCAGGATATCGTCGGGCTTCACCGTCTCGCTCTGGCGGGGGTTGATGATGACTTCGTCGCCTCGCATGATGAGAAAGACGGCTATCTCCCACTTGCCCTTACAGACGAAGCCGAGCTCTGACAGCTTACTGCCCACGAAGCAGGGTGGGGCCACCAGCTTACTGATCCCGTACCCCGGAGTGAGCGACATGTAGTCGGAGACATCGGTCAGGGTCACCCCCTGAGCGACTCTGAACCCTGTCTCACGCTCGGGATAGACGACCGTGTCGGCCCCGATTTTTTCCAGGATGCTCCCGTGCAGCTCGCTATCGGCCCGGGCGATGATATAGGGAACGCCGAGCTTCTTAAGCAGGATGGTAGCCAGCACGCTGCTCTCAATCCGGGAGCCGATACCGACTATTCCGATATCGAATTTACCCACCCCGAGCTCTTTAAGCAGGGCCTCGTTGGTGGCGTCTATCTGCACGGCGTGGGTCACCAGTGAGGCTACCTCCTGAACCTCCTTCTCGCTCCTGTCCAGGGCTAAGACGTCGTGCCCTAGGCCGGCGAGAGCGGTCGCCATACTCATGCCGAACTGCCCCAGCCCGATGACTACAATCTGTTTCTTCATGTCTGCCTCCTATCCAGTCCTGATGGATTCTTCCGGGTAGCGGTATTGGCTCGGGCGCTGGCGTTGCAAGAGGGCCAGTGACAGGGCCAGCGGCCCCAGACGCCCGACGAACATGGTAATCATAATAATTATCCGGCCGGCCAGCGACAGGCTCGGGGTTATCCCGGTAGACAGGCCGACCGTGCCGAAGGCCGAAAAGGTCTCGAAGAAGAGACTGATAAAGCTGGCTTCCTCGTGCAGCGAGAGTAAGAATCCCACCAGGGCCACCAGCCCCAGGGAGAGCATGACCAACGCGATGGCCCGGTATAGCTGCTGCAGGCTGAACTCTCTTCCGAAGGCCCCGGCGTGTTCCCGGCCCCTGACGGTGCTCCAGATGGTCGCCGCCAGCATGCCGAAGGTGTTGACCTTGATGCCGCCCGCCGTCGAGCCGGCCGCCCCGCCCACGAACATAAGAAACATGGTGAAAAATAGGGCGTATTGGGCTAGTGTTCCCATATTGACCAGGGTAAAGCCGGCCGTCCGGGCGGTCACCGACTGGAAGAAGGCGATGAGCACCTTCTGCGGTAGGGAGATACCGCCGAAGATCGCCGGCTCGATGAACTCGGTAAGGAGCATGACGAATATCCCGACCCCGAGGAGTGACACGGTGGTGATTAAGACCAGCTTGGTGTCGAGCGAGAGCTTACTTAAGCTCCGGGTCTTGAAGACGTCCGAGAGCACCATAAAGCTGATACCGCCCAGGAAGATGAGCGCCGCCGTAGTCAGTACCACCAGTGGGTCGCCGCGGTAGTTGGTCAGGCTCTGGAAGTTACCGAAGATGTCGAAACCGGCATTATTGAAGGCCGAAATGGAATGAAAGGCCGATTTCCAGATAGCCAGGCGCAGGGTGTTCTCCGCCGAGAAGCGGATGAAAAACACGACGGCCCCGATGCCCTCGGCGAGCAAGGTGAAAATGGCCATGTTTCTCACGATTCTGACCAGGCCCCCGAGCCGTGACAATCCCATCGATTCCCCGATGAGCAGTCTCTCCCGGAGCCCGATTCTACGCCCGAAGGCCAGCATTAGCAGCGTGGCGCTGGTCATAAAACCGAAGCCGCCGATCTGGATGAGGGCCAGAATCACGCCCTGCCCGAAGGCGCTCCAGTAGGTTCCGGTATCGACCACTACCAGTCCGGTGACACAGACCGCCGAGGTCGAGGTGAAGAAGGCATCCACCGGCGGGGTCGCCTGGCCCGCAGCGCTGGAGACGGGCAGCATGAGCAGGATACCGCCGATGACAATCAGCCCCGCAAAACCGATAATCAAAGTGCGGGATAAGGAGCTAGCCGTCTTCTGCCGGGGAAGAATCGGGATATGGGCCCGCCAGGAGCGCCCCCGGGGAATCTGAAATGCCCCCTCGTCTCGCCTCTGGCTGCTAGCACGCTTTTCTTCCATCGCTTAAACGGTAGCTAACTTTGAGAACCTGGAATCTACCCTTTCTCGCCGACCGCTTTCTTTAACTTGCTATTATAGTGCTCTTGGGTTCTCATGTAAATCAGCTACCGAAGTTAGCGCGGGGCACGCCGGTAGCTAAGCTCGAAGTCTTAACTCGAAAAAGAGTGGGTCATCGGGCTGCTTTCAGATAGTCCTGCTCGGAGAGATGGGGGCAGAGCCGTAGTCTGGCGGAATCTTTCCTCAGGGCGGTAGCGAAAGCCAGGCAGGTGGCGTAGCCGCATTGCTTGCAGTTAGTCCCCGGGAGGAGCTTATAGATACCCAGGATATCGGGGGGCGGTTCCCGGCCGCCGGTATCCGGTTCTATCTCGCCCCGGCGCTTCCAGATATCGTTCACGGTGGCAATCATTCTTTCCGCTAAGCTTTTGGCTTCCTCCCGGCTGGTAACGGGGACGATAGCGATTTCATAGGGCCGGAAGGCATATTTCTTACGGTCGCCGGTAGCGAGCAATATCTTCCCCTCGTGGTCGTAGTCGGAATTGTCCAGCTCGGCGTTCAAGTAGGGAAACACCTCGCTAATGTCGTCCTGGAGGTAAGCATAAGCTCGAAACCAGTCAGCGTCGGCATGGCATTCGGGGGTGACCAGTTTCAGGGTGTAGCCGCAAATCAACCTTTCAGACATCGGATTACCGCCCGCGCCGGGTGTCAGGGAGGGCGCTATCCCCTCAGAGCTTTATCAATATCCGCCGCCGCCCGTTTGCCGGCCCCCATAGCGCTGATAACGGTAGCCGAGCCGGTGACGATGTCACCCCCCGCCCAGACGGCGGGCTTTTCGGTCCGTCCGGAGACCTCATCGGCGATGATGGTGCCCCAGCGGCTGGTCATCAGGCCCTCGGTGGTCGAGGGGATGATGGGATTGGGGCGGGTGCCCAGGGCGGCGATGGCAACATCAACCTTGAGGATGAACTCCGAGCCGGGGATGGCGATGGGGCGGCGCCGGCCGCTGGCATCCGGCTCGCCCAGCTCCATCTCGTAGCACTCCATACCGGCCACCCAGTTCTGGTCGTTACCGATAAATTGCTTGGGGTTGGTAAGCAGCCGGAACTGAATCCCCTCCTCTTTGGCGTTCTCCACTTCCTCGCGCCGGGCCGGCATCTCCACCTCGGAGCGCCGGTAGACGATGTAGACCTCCTCGGCGCCCAACCGGAGGGCACAGCGGGCGGCATCCATGGCCACATTGCCGCCGCCGACCACGCCGACCCGCTTGCCGACCCTGACCGGGGTGTCGTACTCCGGAAACCGGTAGGCCTTCATCAGGTTGACCCGGGTCAGGAACTCATTCGCCGAGTAGACGCCGTTCAGGTTCTCCCCGGTGATATTGAGGAACATCGGGGCTCCGGCCCCCGGACCCAGGAATACGGCCCGGTAGCCGTTATTCAAGATCTCGTCGACGCCCGTGGTCTTACCGACCACCGTGTCGAGGATAATCTCCACTCCCAAAGAGGCGACGTAGTCAACCTCGGCCCGGACGATTTCCTTGGGCAGACGGAACTCGGGGATACCGTACATGAGCACCCCGCCCGCTACGTGGAGGGCTTCGAAGAGGGTCACCCGGTGTCCCAGTTTGGCCAGGTCGGCGGCGGCGGTCAGTCCCGCCGGCCCCGAGCCGACCACGGCTACCTTGTACCCGTCCGGCTTAGGGGGAGTTACCGACGAGGCAGCCGAGCTCATATTGGCGCGCTCCCAGTCAGCCACGTATCGCTCCAGACGCCCGATGGCAATCGGGGCCCCCTTCTTATCCAGGGTGCACTCTGCCTCGCACTGCGTCTCCTGAGGGCAGACCCGTCCACAGATACCGGGCAGGCTGTTCTTACTCTTCAGTATCCTGACCGCTTCCGGCATATTATCGTCGCGGATGGCCTTGATGAAACCGGGGATGTCGATGTCCACGGGACAGCCCCCGACGCAGGGATGCTTGGGGCACTGAATACAGCGGCTGGCCTCGGCTTTGGCCTGCTCGGCGCTGTAGCCCAGAGCGACCTCGTTAAAGTTTTTCGCCCTTACTTTCGGGTCCTGCCGGGGCATGGACTCCCGATTCAGGTTAATCTTGGCCATAAGCACTCACTCCAGACTCTAGCCGGAACTTTCGGCACGCCGGCGCTGCCACTGCTCGAAGGAGAGCTTCTCTTCATCGAGATAGGTACGCTGGCGGGCGAGCAGCAAATCCCAGTCTACCTCGTGCCCGTCGAAGTCGGGGCCGTCAACGCAGACGAACTTGGTAGCGCCGCCGACGGATACCCGGCAGCAGCCGCACATTCCGGTGCCGTCAACCATTATCGGGTTTAAGCTGACGATGGTCTTCACTCCGAAGGGCTCGGTGGTCTTGGCGCTGAACTTCATCATGATGCTGGGGCCGATGGCAATCACCCGGTCAATGCCCCCGGCTTCCAGTAGCTCCTTGAGCGGCTCGGTCACCAGGCCCTTGCGGCCGTAGGAACCGTCGTCGGTGGTCACGATTAGCTGGTCGCTTGTGCCGCGCAGCCTGTCCTCCCAGAAGATGAGGTCTTTACTGCGCGCTCCCATAATGGAAACAACCTGGTTCCCCGTCTCCTTAAGGGCCCGGGCGATAGGGTATATCGTGGCCACGGCAAAGCCGCCGGCGACACAGACCACGGTGCCGAATTTCTCGATATGGGTCGGTTTGCCCAGCGGCCCGATGAAGTTGGCGATGCTGTCGCCCTGCCTGAGCTGGGCCAGCCGGTGCGTGGTCGTGCCCACCTCCATGAAGACGACGGTGACGCTGCCCTCTTCCCGGTCCCAGTCGGCAATGGTAAGCGGAATGCGCTCGCCCTTCTCGTCAATCCTGATGACAACGAACTGCCCTGCCTGGGCTTTCTGGGCGACATTGGGGGCGGCAATCTTGAAAAGGTGGATATTGGGTACGATGTCTTCTTTTAGTAGTATCTGATACACTTAGCCTGTTCCCCCTGAGAGTTTGCGTTTTGACCGGGAGCACAGTAGAGGGCACGGGATTAACTGGAGAAAGCCATCATTACCAGGCCAACTAGATTTAACCACAAAATTGGTGCCGTATTCAAGTAGAAAGTGGTTGCGTAAATGACGCTAACGTTATAAGATAATAAGCATCACGCAAAAACAATCTTCGAGGTGATGATAATGACCATGGAGCCAGTGCATGTCGGTTTTGGCAACATACTAGCCGTTAACCGGGTTATTGCCATAGTGTCACCGAACTCGGCGCCCACCAAGCGCGCCATCCAGGAAGGGAGAAACAAGGGACTGCTGATTGATATGACGAACGGGAGGCGGACGAAGGCCGTTGTCGTCACCGATAGTGGGCATATCATTCTGGCGGCTCTCGCCCCGGAGACTATCGCCGGTCGGTTGCAGCTAAGCCGGGACGGCTCACCATCCAGGTTAGAGCAGAGCGATGACAAGAGCGAGTCCCCGGGATAGCCTTCGGTCCGACCAACCATCGCCGCCCCTGCTTATAGTTCTTTCCGGTCCTTCAGGGGCGGGTAAGGATGCCCTCCTGGCCCGGCTCCGGGAGACCGGTTGTCCTCTGGAGTGCATCACTACCCTGACCACGCGCCCCCGGCGTGCCAAAGAGACAGATAAGCTAGACTATCACTTCGTCTCGACGGATAAATTCCAGGAGATGATCAAGAATAACGAGCTCCTGGAGTGGGCTAACGTCTACGGTAACTGGTACGGTGTCCCCAAACAGCCGATTAAGTCGGCTCTGGAGAATGGCCGGGACACCATCGTCAAGGTTGACACTCAGGGAGCCGCCACTATCAAGCGGCTCCTGCCGCAGGCGGTATTTGTCTTCCTCATGCCGCCGTCGGCGGAGTTGCTCAGCGAGCGTCTTACCCAGCGCCGCACCGAGTCCCCCTTCGACTTGGCGCTGCGCCTCAAAACCGCCCGGAAGGAGATTGAGCAGCTGCCCCTGTTCGATTACCTCATCATAAACCGCTGCGGTGAAATCGACCGGGCGGCAGCCCAGATTGAGGCCATTATCACCGCGGAGAAGTGCCGGGCCGAGCCGAGAAAGATTGCCCTCTAGTTTTGTCTGGACAGCCTATCTAAAACCACGGCTTTAAGAGCCAGGCGAGAAGATAGCCAATACCGCCACAGATGGGGAAGGTTATCACCCAGGCAATCACGATACGCCGGGCGACCCCCCAACGCACCGCCGAGAGTCGTCGGGTAGCCCCCACCCCCATGATAGCGGCGCTGGAACAGTGGGTGGTACTGACCGGAATCCCGAGTCGTGAAGCCCCTTCGATTACCGCCGCCGCCGAAAACTGAGCCGCAAACCCTTGTGATGGCTCCAGATCGGTAACCTTTATGCCCACAGTGCGAATAACTCGCCAGCCGCCGACAGCGGTACCAATGCTGATGGCGGCGGCGGAGACAACTATTATCCACCAGGTTTCCGGGTTCAATAGGGAGAGGCGCTCCCAGAGACCATTCTGTCCGCTGTGAATTACCCAGGCCATGGTGATGATGCCGATGGGCATCTGGCCGTCGTTATTGCCGTGGCTGAAGGCTAGGAAAGCCGTGGTCAGCCACTGCAAACGGCTGAAAACAACCCGCATCCGGGACGGCGCCCGGTGCCTGAGGGCCCACAGCAGGATGACCATCAGGGCAAAACCTCCGGCGAAGCCGAGAGCCGGGGCCGCCGCTACGGAAATCAGAATCCGCCGCATGATACCCCAGACCACCGCCCCGCTGCCGGCTAGGGCCATGCCGGCGGCAGCCAGTCCGGCTACGAAGCCGTGAGTCAGACTTACCGGCACTCCGTTGCGGGTGGCAATAGACCCCCAGATAATAACGGCCCCCAGACCGGCAATCACCGGCAGATAGCCGAAATCCGAGATAACCTCCGGAACCAGAATCCCCTTACCGATGGTCTGCGCTACCGCCGTGCCGGTAGCCGAGCCGACGAAATTAGCGCAGGCAGCCAGTATGATGGCATTTCTGGGGGAGATGGCGCGGGAACCAATTGAGGCAGCCACGGCATTGGCGGCATCGTTAAATCCGTTAACTACCCCAAAACCGAGCGCTAGAACTATAATCAGGACGAGAAACGGGTCAGGCATGCTTGAGGGCTACCCCTTCAAGGACATTAGCCACGTCCTCACACCGGTCGGTCGCTGATTCCATGTACTCGTATATCTCGCGCCACTTGATAACGCTGGCGATATCAATACCGTCGTCGAAGAGCTCGCCCATGGCGGCGCGGAAGACCCGGTCGGCCGTATTCTCCAGACGGTTAATCTCAATACAGTGCGGAAGAACCTGTATCAAATTGGAGCGTTGCCTGAGCTGGGGTAATACCTTTTCCACCTCGACCGCAGCCTGAACGATGATGGCTGCGAGCTCGATGGCTCTCGGGGTGGTAGCCACCACCTTGTAGATTAGCATTGAGTCGGCAGCGGCGTGGATAAAGTCGGTGACGTCATCCAGGCTCTGGGCCAGCCGGGCGATATCCTCCCGATCGAAGGGGGTAACGAAGGTACGGTGTAGTTGGGCGATAATCTGGTGGGTGATAAGGTCGCCCTGGTGCTCGAGGTCGGTTATCTCGGCCACGCTCGCGGCGACATTGTGGCAGGTGGTGACCAGTTTCTGCAAGGCCTGGGCCGCTTTAACCATGTTCTGGGCGCTCTCTTCGAAAAGCCCGAAAAACTTCTGTTCCTGAGGTATGAAAGGAAATCTAGGCACTACCGGTCCTCCTTTCTAGGCAGGCTTTTACCCTTGTAACGAAGATTCGAGGAAGAAAATCGGACGGCTGGGCACAACTATCTCCCGCCGCCTGAGTTTAACGGAGAGTTATATTTATTGTCAAGCACCTGGTTGACAGATGAGGCCGAGGCGAGTAAAATTTCCAAATTGTGGCCACAAAAGTTACGCTAGAGGCGGGTACTTCCGGACTTGACCACCAATTAAATTGGTGGCATTATTATGCTTAAGCTCCGAGGGTTCGGTAGCCGCCAGGAACAGACTGGCCAGAGATTTGGCAATATGGGGAAACATGAGAATCTTGAGGAGTTGCCTACACTCCGCCCCGGTGACAGGGTGCTGAGGAGAGGACGAAAACCTCGCGGCATACTGCGTGCCGTGGTACAGAGTATGCCCAAGCTACCTAAGCGCAGAGCCAATAAGCAGCCGGGGGAGTGACTTAGATGTACGTCGTCATCGCTGGTGCCGGGGTAGTCGGTTTTCATATAGCCTCGCTACTTGTTAAAGAGAACCACGAGGTGGCGGTTGTAGAGCAGTCTGAGGAAGCCCTGGAGAACGTCAGCCGCCAGCTCGATGTTAAGACCATCCTCGGTGACACGGCCGTTCCCAGAATCCTGAAAGAAGCGGACACCCACCGCGCTGACCTGGTTATCGCCGTTACCGATAGCGACGAGACCAACATGATTACCTGCTTCATGGCCAAGGAGCTCGGCGCCCGGATGACGGTGGCCCGGGTGCGTAACCCGGAATATTCGGGCTACTTCGTGACTACCGCCAGCTCCCCCTCCGCCCCCCGCAAGGTAATCCGCCCCAAGACCTTCGGGGTTGATTTTTTCATCAACCCCGTGGCCGAAGCGGCCCGCGAAATAGTGACCATCCTCTCCAGTTTTTACCCCACGCCGGTGGAGAGCTTTGCTGATGGGCTGGTTCAGATTAGAGAGTTTCGGGCGGAAAAAGAGACGCTCACCGATAAACCGGTGGGCACTATTACCTTCCCCAAACCGTGCCTGGTGGTGGCTATGCTCCGTGCCGAGGGCATCTTTATCCCTCCCGCCGAAGAAGTGATACAGCCGGGGGACCGGGTCTACCTCATCGCCTCCCGGGAGCACATGGATGAAATCGGTAGGATGTTTGCCGAGCCGCAACGTCCGGCCCGGAGCGTGGTGGTTCTCGGTGGGGGCCGGGTTGGGGTTCTGGTTGCCGAGGGACTGCAGCAGGAGGGCATCTCGGTAAAGATTATCGAGAAGAGCCTGAGCCGCTGCCAGGAGATTGCCTCCAAGCTGGAGGGGGTGTCCCTAGTCCAGGGCGACGG
>JAFGFP010000072.1 GCA_016931015.1 Dehalococcoidales bacterium | reverse complement strand
TCTCTCTCCTCTAAGGAAGACTACTCTAAATTTTAACACCGCCCCCACTCAGGGTCAAAGGGCATCAATACTCATATTGCTCATACCGGCCCCGCTTATAGGCAACGGAGACGATGAGTAAGGCCACCCCCACCGCCATGAGCACGATGCCGTATATCCCCAGCGGCACCATTGCGTCGTCGAGGAGGTGGGTAAGCCAGGACTGAAGCTCCGGCGGCGGGTTGGCACTGGAGATGGCCCCGCCGGCAAAGTGCTTGATGGCAAAGGTAGCCACATAGGTGGCGATGCCGCTGATAAGGCACGGTATCCCTATCCAGCGGGTGGCTCCCTTCACCCGCCGGTTAAGGAGGATAATCCCCATGATAAGGAGGCCGGTCGCGATGATTAGCGCCAAGTAGATAATCCGGAAATAGCCAATATAGTGCTTTATGGTCGCCAGGGTCGTCATGATTTGCGGGTCCATCTCGTTCAGGGTGTCCTCATCGATGGTCACCGTCGACGGAATCTCCCCCGCAATCTGCGCGTAGAAGGCATCGAACATCTGCTCCAGCTGGGCGGGGGGTATCATCTCCAGCCCGGCCGGGGGCGAGGCCAATAAAGCCCGGCGCATCTCGTCCATGACCTGCTCCTTTACCGGCCCTACGTCAATCTCCAGAACCAGATGCCGGCTATCGCCCAGCAGGTAGTCATAGCCGCTATAGACCGTCTGGGCCATCTGCTCCCTCAGCCAGGGTTCGAGCTCGGTGAGGACATCATCAAGCGCCTCGTCCACGAGCTCCGCCGGCACCAGCGAGGTTACCTCTTGCGGAACCTGCTCCTTAAGGATGCCTCCCACCAGCGGGACTACCTCCAGGTCGTCCATCCGGGAGACGACGAACTCCGGGTCGAGAACGGTGCGGCTGAGAGTGAAGGCAAAACCGAGCCCGGAGAGCGACACGAAAAGGAGAAAACTCAAGAAAGCGATGGCTGCTTTTCTGGCTAACGACATCTGCTACCTCCCGGCCACTATCTACTCAAGGACCCTTCCGCGCTGAGACCAAAAGTGGCCTATTTTGCTTCGGCCCCGAAGACAAAGGCGACGGCGTACTCATCACAATCAGAAAGGCTAACTTCCATCCTATCCACGCCCAGACCACCGGCCCGCTCCCGCATGCTGCCGTAAAGGTTAATCAGGGGCCTACCTCTGGGGTCGGACAGTATCTCGATATCCCGCCAGGTGAAGCCCTGGCTCAGACCGCCCAGCGCCTTAATGACCGCTTCCTTAGCGGCGAAACGGGAGGTTAGGGACGGGACATGTCCGCCGCAGAGCTCAAGCTCGGCAGCGGTGTAGACTCGCTTAAGGAAGCAATCCCCCCAGCGGGCAATGGCTCCTTCAATGCGCACTAAGGCTATAATATCCACGCCGATGTAAGGCAAGACTATCCCCCAACCCCCAGCCTAAGCGGGCGTTACCAAATTATAGTCGTTTTTAGCGGCCAGCTCAAGAGACGGGAACTTGATTTATTCCTGAGCACGGGATATACTACTTACTGGGCTCTCTCTGAGTACCGTACCGTAGGGAGATATGATATATTGGTCAGGAGGGCCTTTCTATCTTCTCAAGCTTTATAAGAGTGCGGAAGCAGCTAGTCTAGCAATGAAAAGGAGAGGATAACTCATGAAGAGGTTTAAGAGAGTCCGCTATCTTCTCTGCCTCGTTTTACTTACGGGGTTAATCGGCATTCAAAGCGGCGCTCACCTGGCGCTGGCCGACGACGAGGAGGAAACCCCACCGGTTGAAGAGAGGCTCGAGCTCGTCTCCCGGTTCCCCGTAAAGCAGGGGGAGTCCGGCACCAGCTTCGAGTTCGAGGTCGACATCAGCTATCAGGGTAACGAGACAAAGATGTTCGAGTTCAACGTAGATCCGCCCGAGGGGTGGGATATCGCGGTGAATCGCTACATCACCTCGGAAGAGGCGCAGGCCTCGATACTCGCCATGACCATAGAACCCAATCAGGCATACCCGTCGACCGTCGTCGTCATGCTCAGCCCCCTGCCCGGAAATCAGCCGGAACCGGGGGAATATACGATAAATTTCGAGGCATTCTCCGGCAGCCTCTCGGACAGCGTAGAGCTCAAGGCGGTGGTGACCGAGCTACCACTCGCTTACGAGGTAACCTTTGCTACTGTCAACGGACGGCTCGACTTCCCGGTAAAACCGGGCGAGGGTAACTCCATCATGGTCAAAATAACCAACACCGGGTCGGGGGACCTCACCAACCTCAGCTTTACCTCGGTGAAATCAGAGGGCTGGGGAGCAACCTTCACCCCCAACAGGATAGAAACCCTGGTACCGGGGCAGTCGACGGAAGCCGAGGTGATTATGACGCCACCTCAGAACACGATTGCCGGCGACTACCGCGTCTACGTCAGGGTCGGGGCCGACACACCGGATGCGAGACTGCAGGAAGAGCTAGACCTGAGGATAAGGGTGCAGACCCCCACCGTCTGGGGGGCCGCCGGCATTGCCATCGTGGTGGCGGTTATCGTGGCCCTGGCCGTCATGTTCCGACGCCTGGGCAGGCGCTAGGGCAAATTGACAAAGAAAGCCCGGCTGTGATAATATCACAGTTACCGAATTAGCACCTTAACAACTGGATAGCGGAAGGAAGGTTCTAAAGTAAGTTAATGGTTTGCTTGGAGAGTTTGATCCCGGCTCAGGATTAACGCTGGCGGCGTGCCTAATGCATGCAAGTCGAACGGTATCAGTTTTCGGACTGAGAGAGTGGCAAACGGGTGAGTAACACGTAAGTAACCTACCCCTAAGTAGAGGATAGCTCTAAGAAATTAGGATTAAT
>JAFGFP010000071.1 GCA_016931015.1 Dehalococcoidales bacterium | reverse complement strand
GGTGGTTCAGCAAGCTTGATGGCCACATCGCCGTATCCAACCCGGCTAAGAAGTTCGTCAACAAGTACTTCCCGGCAGACTATAAAATCATCCCCAACGGTGTCGATACCAAACACTTCTCCCCTGAGGTAGCGCCGATTGCCGAGTTCGACGACGGAAAACTAAACATCCTGTTTGTCGGTCGTCTTGAGAAACGGAAGGGGGCTAACTATCTCCTCAAAGCTTACCAGCAGGTCAAACGAGATGTCCCTAACTCGCGGCTTATCATAGTGGGGCCGGGCACCAGACTACGGGATAAATACGAGAAGCAGGTCAAGAAGCTTGGCCTGAGGGACGTCGTTTTCGTTGGCTATGCCAGCTACGACGAACTACCCAGATACTACAAAACAGCCGACATTTTCTGCGCTCCGGCCACCGGCTGGGAGAGCTTTGGTATCGTCCTGCTTGAGGCGATGGCGGTCGCTAAACCGGTGGTCGCCTCTAATATAGATGGCTACGCCAGTATCCTGACCCACGGCACCGAGGGGCTTCTGGTACCCCCCAAAAATGCCAAGAGCCTGGCTCAAGCCCTGACCTCGCTGCTCTCCGACGAAACGCTGAGAGAGGAAATGGGGAACCGGGGAAGGCTCAAGGCCCAGGAGTATGACTGGGAAAACGTCGCCCGCCGGGTGCTCGACCTCTACCGAGAAGTGCTCGTCAGGTCTCAGCACCGGGAGACCTTCTCGCTGAGAAGAATGATTATCGAAGACACACGCAAGCTGTTTTCTAGAAAAGTAAGAGCTCATGCCAAAACTGACCGAAGTTCGTAAGTCTGTCTACCAGCTCACCGAGCCACTGGTGCCGCTCCTAGTGAAGACCCACATCACCCCCACCGCCCTGACCTGGCTGGGTTTTGCCATCTCCCTGGGAGCGGCGGCCCTCATTACCACCGGGCATCTCCTTATCGCCGGCTTTGTGGTGCTGGTTAGCGGCTTCTTTGACATGCTGGACGGAGCCCTGGCGCGCCACACCGACCAGGTCACCCATTCTGGCGCCGTCCTTGACTCAACGCTTGACCGCGTCTCCGAGGCAGTGCTGCTGCTGGCGGTCCTGATATTCTATCTGTCCTCCGCCAACCCGCCGGCTATAGGCATACTGTTTGTCTCGCTGGCGCTAATCGGGTCACCTCTGGTGAGCTACATCAGAGCCAAAGCCGAAGCCATCGGATTGGAGTGTAAAATAGGCCTCTTCACCCGGCCGGAACGGGTGGTTGCCCTAGCCGTGGGGCTGCTCGCCAGCCGCATTGATTATGCCCTGATTACGGTCCTGGCCATCATCGCCGTCTTCAGTTTTGTTACCGCCGGACAGAGGCTACGCTACGTGCTAAAGCAAACCAGGAAATAGCCCGGGAGTTGAACCGGCACCAGGGCGGCAGCCGCCTTTATTTGCGGTGCTACTTATGCTATAAATTATGTGGAAAGTCTAGAGGAGAGGAAATGCCAGTTATTGCGGTTATTGGAGCCCAATGGGGAGACGAGGGGAAGGGCAAGGTGGTCGACCTCCTGGCGGAAAAAGCCGGGGTGGTGGTGCGGTTTTCCGGCGGTGATAACGCGGGACACACCATCGTTAACCACTACGGCGAGTTCGGCCTGCACCTCGTCCCATCCGGTATCTTCTATCCCGGGGTCACCTGCATCATCGGTAACGGCGTCGCCGTTAACCCGGCGGTACTGCTCGGTGAGATAGACCAGCTTAAGCAAAAAGGCGTCGAGACCGGTAATCTTTTTGTGAGCGACCGGGCCCATCTGATTATGCCCTATCACACCCTGCTCGACGGTCTGGAAGAGCAGGGGCGCGGCGGGAAGGCAATCGGCACCACGCGCAAGGGTATCGGGCCTGCCTTCGCCGATAAGACCGCAAGATTAGGCATCAGAGTCGGCGACCTCCTCAACAAAGAAGCCTTTCTGGAGCGTCTGCGCCCGATTCTGGAAGGTAAGAACGCCATCCTAACCAGGGTCTACGAGGCTGAGCCGCTCGACCTGGATGAGATATACCGTCAGTACTGCCACTACGGAGAGCGCCTGGCGCCCCTTGTCCGGGAGACAACCACCATGCTCGCCGAAGCGCTGGATAGTAACAAGCTGGTCATCCTGGAGGGAGCCCAGGGGGCGCTGCTTGACCCCGACTTCGGCACCTACCCTTATACCACCTCTTCCTCCCCGCTGGCGGGGGGTGGCTGCCTGGGCACGGGGCTGGGGCCGACCCGGATTGACCGTGTCCTGGGCATCTTTAAGGCCTACTGCACCCGGGTGGGCGGCGGCCCCATGCCCACAGAGCTGGCCGACGCCACCGGCGATTTTATTCGGGAGCGGGCCCACGAATACGGCACCACCACGGGCCGGGCCCGGCGCTGCGGCTGGTTCGACGGCGTGGCGGCCCGCTTCAGCAGTCGAATAAACGGCTTAACCAACCTGGCCCTTACCCGCCTTGACGTGCTTGACGACCTGCCGAGTTTCAAGATATGCGTCGGCTATAAGGTTAGCGGGGAGACGATTAGCCACTTCCCGGGGAGTATCACCACCCTTGAGGGGTGCCAGCCCGTCTATGAGGAGCTAAAGGGCTGGCAGTCTCCCACCAGCGACATCCGGGACTACGAAGAGCTGCCGGCTCAAGCCAAGCAGTACGTAACCAGGCTAGAAGAAATCGTTTCCTGTCCGGTAAGCATCATTTCGGTGGGCGCCCGGCGGGAGCAGACCATCCACAAAGCGCCTATCCTGTAGCCGGTACGGGCAATTTCTCAGGACTGCACGCCGACCATAAGGAGCAGCTGGCAAATCACGGCATAGAGAGCCTAAAATCCCCTCTTACAGCGGTAGGTTAATGGTGTAATCTTTCAGGGCCTCCCGGATAGCGGCGGCTGCTTTCTCATCAGGCTCGGTAAGAGGCAGGCGGGGCCTACCCACCCGGAAGCCGACATGGTTGAGGGCATACTTGAGGGGGATCGGGTTAGCGACGATAAACATGGCGTTAATTAAGGGTATGAGGTGCCGGTGAATCCTGGCCGCCGCCTCGGTATTACCACCGAGGTAGCTTTCCATCATCTCCTTAATCTGCTTCCCGACCAGGTGAGAGACCACGCTGACGACGCCGTAGCCACCTATCGCCAGCAGAGGCAGGATGTCGCCGTCGTTACCGCTCCAGACCAGGAAGCCCTCTTT
>JAFGFP010000070.1 GCA_016931015.1 Dehalococcoidales bacterium | reverse complement strand
GGGTGGGGCCGGCGATTGGGACGAAGTCGTAACAAGGTAGCCGTAGCGGAAGCTGCGGCTGGATCACCTCCTTTCTAGGGAGTGTTAGGGATTTCTTCAATCCCCAACTCCTAGGTCGGTCATTGACCTATGGTCAGTGTACTCCCTTCCTTCCGCTATCCAGTCGCTAAGGTGCTTTTTTATTGGCGGCCTCTCCCTTTGCTAAAGGGAGACTGAGAGGGATTTCAATCCCCCTTAATCCCCCTTTACAAAGGGGGAGATTGTTTTAAAGGGCGGCGGGCGGGTAAAGATAATTCGGGGGTAAGGAACAACCCTCCCCAGGCATAACTTGATTTATGCCGAGTTCCTGAAGTAAAATTAAGCGCTTGCGGGCCAATAGCTCAGCTGGTTAGAGCGCAGTCCTGATAAGACTGAGGTCCCTGGTTCGAGCCCAGGTTGGCCCACCATCCAATCTCTAAGACCTAAAGCAGTGATACCGATGCACTTCGTGACCCCTGAGTTTCTTCACCCTATGCCTACCTGGACGAGTTCCTCAATGGTAAGCAGAGCGTGCGAAGGCTAAACTCGAGCGAGGCGGAGTTCACCAGGGATAGGCTACCCGAAGTAACCGAGATTGCAGTCCTGCAATACGCGCTATAAAGGGCTATACAGACTACCAAGAAGTAGACGAAATATCAGAGAAGAGACTCTCGGGGCGACCCTGCGATTAGCGGTTATCCCGGTCAAAAACAGGCGAGTGCTGGCGCCGGTAGATGATTTTCATGCAGTTAAAGCACTGCCAGCCGTCTTCGTGAGGGATAAACACCGTGCCGCCGCAGCCGGGCTTGGTGCAGACGGACGGAGGCGCGGTCGCCGGTTCCGGCTCCGGCGAGGCCAGCTTCTGCCGCCTTCGCCGTCTTCCCTCCAGGCACTTAACGATCGCTTCGTCGCAACGGGGCAGTGTCTCCTGACTCATGCTTCTATCACTCCCACCTTAGCCAGGGCCTGCTGTGTGTTATATCCCCGACGCAGATACCTGGCCACCTGGCAGGAACGCCGGTAGGCGGGACAGCAAATATATCTTAGTATTTTCTTTATCTTCATCGGTAGCCACCACCGCTTATTAATCCGTCTCTGCATGGGTTACCCAGTATGCCTGTAACGCAGTTACCACGACCCTTCTGCCCTCTTCTCATCTATTATGTTAACACTGGAATATTAAGATGTGGTTAAGGTTTCTCAGATTTTGCTCACATTTTCCGAATTTTACCGAGGGCACTGGGCGAAATCCCGTATTGACAGGCGCGCCGAGGCATAGTATAAGAGATATGACAAATGCCGGAACCGGAGCTTACTATCTACACCGCTGACCTAACGATACCCAACATCTATCAGCCACGGGTGGGCGGTGGTAATAGAGCAGCGGCCGGAGAGAAAAAGCGAGGCAGCACTACCAAGGAGGCATGAGATGACGGACCCCGTTCAGGAAGCCAGGCGGCTGGGTCAAGCGATATGGCTCGACTTTATCCGCAGAAACCTCATCACCAGCGGAGAGCTTAAGCAAATGGTGCGCCAGGGCATCAGCGGCATAACCAGTAACCCCTCCATCTTCCAGAAGGCTATCGCCCGGAGCGACGACTACCAAGAGGCTCTGGAGGCCTTTCTCAAGGCAAATCCGGATGCCACTGTCGAGGCTATCTACGAGCACCTGGCCATCGCGGACATTCAGATGGCCGCCGACATCCTGCGCCCGGTCTACGAGGCAAATAAGGCTACGGACGGCTTCGTCAGCCTGGAGGTCTCCCCCAATCTCGCCTACGATACGGAGACCACCATCGCCGAGGCCCGGCGTCTGTGGCGTCTCGTCGACCGGCCCAATTTGATGATAAAGGTGCCGGCTACCCCACCGGGCATTCCGGCCGTCGAGACCCTGACTAGCGAGGGCATCAACGTTAACGTAACCCTGATGTTCTCCCTGAAGCACTACGAGGCGGTGGCCCACGCCTATATCCGGGGTATCGCCCGCAGCCCGCACCCGGAGCGGGTGGCCTCGGTCGCTTCCTTTTTCGTGAGCCGGGTGGACACCTACACGGATAAAGAGCTAGAGAAGCTCGGCACCGCCGAGGCGCTGGCGCTCCAGGGCAAGGCAGCCATCGCTAACTCGAAGCTCGTCTATCGGCGCTTCCGCGAGGTCTTTCTCGGCGAGGATTTCGCCCCGGGACGCGAGCGCGGGGCCCGTGTCCAGCGCGTCCTCTGGGGAAGCACCAGCACCAAGAACCGGGCCTACTCCGACGTCATGTACGTGGACGGCTTAATCGGGCCGGATACGGTGAACACCCTGCCCCCGGAGACGATTAGCGCCTTCCGCGACCACGGACAGGCGCGGCGGACGGTGGACGCGGAGCTCGGTCAGGCCGAGGAGATACTGGCTAACCTGGAGAGGGTGGGGGTTGACCTGGAACTGATTACGGAGCGCCTGCAGCAGGACGGCGTCAAAGCCTTTATCGATTCCTTCGACCAGTTGCTCGGCACCCTGGAAGAGAGACGCAAGGCCTGGGTGGCGGGAAGGGCATAGCCAGCAGATAATAATATCCATCGAACTATTTAGGGAGACTCTCGGTGAGACAGCTGGGCTATCTGGGTTATCTCGGTTTCTTGGGCCTGCTCGGCCTGCGTAAGCGGAGGTTCTACGCTTTCTACGGTTTCTACGCCTTCTACATCTTCTTCTTTATATGAGGACTCTATATAACACCCGAAAGCGGGGGATACGGTTTAGCGCACCCCCCGGAATAGGGAGTGGAAAGTAAAGCGCCTTCCCTAAAGTCCAGGCGCTACCGGAAAGAAGGGGCCTCACACCAGTAAATGCTTTTCGTCCGGTTCCAGAGATAAGCATACCGGTCTCTATCCGACATGACACGCCACCGGAGACGGAACCAGATATTCCTTAGATAACTAAGCACCACCACACCCATCATAATCCCCCTTGGAGGCCTAAGCCGCAGGATACAACCAGCCCCGTAGCCGCCTCCCGTTAGTTATATCGTTCTCAATCGGGCAACTTGGCTTCAAGCAAGGTATAGCTCCGCATAGCCGCCCCCCTATCTTTAATCATAGGCAGCCGGGTGCTTACCGTCAATGACCCATTAGAGCCACCAGCCTGGTGCGAGGGGAGAAACGACGACTCGCCGGGCCTACAGTCTAATGTAGAGCCTCCTCCGGTCCAGCATCACCCCTGTAAGGACGGAGAGAGCCAGAACCACCCCTAAACCCGCCACCACCGAAGACAGCGGGGCTGCGAACGGGAGAACGGCGTTAAGGCCCAGTACCAGAAGGCTGCTCAATATGTAGAGCGCCAGCGCGTTGCGGCCGACTGCGCCGAGAAGAGGCAGTCTGAGTTTCAAAACGTCGCTAAACAGATGAAAAACAAGCATGGCAAGCGCCGCGAGCCCGCTGCTAAAGACTATGTAGGAAGCCGAAACTATGTGCTTATTCCACGGGATAGCCAGGGTGAGCAGGATTCCGGCCAGGGTAAGCGCCGCACCCCACCGGCCAAGAACGCCCGACATGTGCCTAAAGTCTTTTCGTTGTAGCTGGTTCCCGAGCACTGAAGCACTGATGACGATAAAACCCCAGGCAGGGGTGGATACGGGATGTCCCATACCCATGTCTATAAGCGGTGTCCTTGCTCCCAGAGACAGGGCGAGCTGGTAGGCCACGAAGGGGATTAAGGCAACCGCGAGCCGGAGCCTCGGCCTCAGGAACATGAAAGGAAGGGAGTAGATGCCCACCGTACCAATCACGGATAGCACGTCCCAGCTTACCCGTTTTAGAACCAGTAGCTCACCGAAGAACCCGAAACAAAAGAGGATGAGATAGCGAATCATGAAATGCCTTATCGTCTGACGTTTACCCTGTGAGGCAAGACGCCTGCTGAAAGAAAGCTCGTAGGAAATGCCGATGGAAAAGAGAAACATCGGGGCCACTACGTCGGCGATAGTGTATCCCACGCCCGGGGTATGCCCAAGCCAGGATGGTGTCGCCTCATAGGCGGCGAGCGCATTTACGATAATCATGAGGACTATAGCAAGCCCACGCAGAAGGTCGAGGGACTTTACTCTATTCTCTACCGGCGAGACCACGACCAGGGTATTTCCGAGCTTCGCAAGCCACCTTTTGGCGCGCCCTGTGAAATTATCCGTAGCTTCCAACATGGACTCCTGCCCTATCCTACCCGACACTTTTACGATGATACCTTAGATTCTCACCAAATTCTACTCCTTAAAAAGGGGACGATGTAAGTAAATTACCAGTCACAAGAAGTAACGATTGGCTACTTCGCGCCGTATGGTAGCGAATTGCACTACCGATAACGGCCGTGCTATGATACAAACCCGAAAGAGCCGCTATGCTTGCAGTTGAAGTCAGTCATGTCGTCAAGTCCTACGCGGATAAGGTCGCGGTGAGCGACCTGTCTTTCTCCGTCGCCCGAGGTGAGATATTCGGTCTAATCGGGCCTAACGGTGCCGGTAAGACCACCACCATCAGGATGATGATGGACATAATCAAGCCGGATAAGGGCGAGGTGACCATTCTCGGCGAGAAGCTGACCGAGGCCAGCAAGAATAAGCTCGGCTACCTGCCTGAGGAAAGAGGCCTCTACAATAATCTGACCGTGATGGACTCCATCGTTTACCTGGCCTCGGTCAAGGGTATGGACCGGTATGCCGCCGAGGCCAAGGCTAGTGAGCTGCTCGACCAGGTGGGCATGTTGCCTCATAAAGGGAAGAAGATTGAGGAGCTGAGCCGGGGCATGGGCCAGATCGTCCAGTTCATCGTGACCATCATCCACGACCCGGAACTGGTGATGCTCGACGAACCCTTCAGCGGTCTGGACCCAGTCAATACCGAGCTACTGAAAAGGATGTTCCTCGACCTGAAAAACCAGGGCAAAGCCGTAATTCTCAGTATCCACCAGATGAATCAGGTGGAGGAACTCTGCGACCGGATACTGATGATAGATAACGGGCGCTCGGTCCTTCATGGAAATCTAGCAGAAGTCAAGTCGAGGTATCGAAGTAACTCGGTTATCGTCGATACGGAAGGTGACTTGGGGGAGATACCGGGGGTTAGCGAAAAACGCACCCGTAAAGGCTACCTTGAGCTCATCCTCGACGGAAATACCACCCCCAAGCAAGTCTTGGAACGACTGGTGAGCGCCGGCGTGGTGGTTAACCGATTCGAGGTAGCCACCCCTTCGCTGAACGAAATATTCCTCAAGGTCGCGGGGAAGAACCATGAATAAGATGCTCCTGGTGTTCCGGCATGAGTTCCGAAACACGGTAAAGAGGCGGGGCTTTATTGTCCTGACCGTTATCCCGCCATTGCTGATTCTCCTGGGTATCGGGGTCTATCACATGGTATCGGGAATCGCCAAGCCCCCGGAAGAGGTGACTAAAATCGGCTATGTCGATGAAGCCGGGGGGTTCGACCAGTTCACCACCCAGGATAATATAACCCTGATACCGTATGATAGCGCGGAATCAGCCACCCAAGCCCTGGTCGCGGGGAATATCGAGGAATACTTCGTCATTCCC
>JAFGFP010000069.1 GCA_016931015.1 Dehalococcoidales bacterium | reverse complement strand
CTTGTGTTGACCATGCACGGTGGCTGAGGGGAGTAATGCTCTATCGTCTATCAAAGGGTAATTATCTACTTGACGCAAGGTTAAGCTGTGGTAGAATAGGGGCATGGGGAAAACTTGTGCATCGTTGGGGGGGGCTACTGTGAGTTTTCTTATTGCATATACTCAAGCGTCCTCTCCCGAATATCTTCCTATGCTTTGGATAGGTTTTCTTATCACTGGGATTACCCTTACGGTAATAGCAGTCGTGTTCTTAGTTCGTTGGATTAGGAATGGAGTAGTTATTCAGATAATTAACTGTTCTTGGGGTAATCCATCCAAAATAGGGAATGAGACAATGCGAGTTGTTGAAGTTACCTTTTCGTTAAATACGGATAGACCCAAGATAACTGTGACAGGTTTGCAGTTTTATATAGAGGGGGCCATGCAGAGATTGGTGGATTCAAATCCATCTATACCTATTACCACACCCCCCAAAAATGAAGGAAGATGTTACAAAGCTAGGTTTGGTGTGTCTTATTTGCACCCCGGCTTTATGGTAAGCAATGAGGTAAAGGAGTACCAACTTTTTGTAATAGCTATGGGGAAGAGATGGGCTTCCAAGAAGTTCTCTCCCCAAGACTTTAGCCGTTTGTTAACCCCCGATAAGGGAGGTTCTCAGACTGAATAAGTTTACGGAGTGTATCACGGAATAGATATGGATTTTCACGATTATTATATCGCCACTCCAGTTCATCAAGGTAGGAGTCAAGGTGCTTAACACTGATTTTGTGATAAGAGCCCACGATAGATCGCTTGAGAAGCGACCATACGCCTTCGACAGTGTTAGTATGAACATCACCCCTTACCCATTCTTCTGCACTATGATTGACTGTCTCGTGCCTAGTATCCTTATCATCAATACCGCGATAAGCAGGCCAATCATCTGTGTAGATAACCTCCGTGTTAGGTGCGGTGTTCTCTCGAATAAATTGGTGAAGCGTCTTACGTCCATTATCGTCAACCACTTGGAGCCTAGCTTCCCCACCACGCTGCGTCGCACCGACCACGATGGTCTTGTTGCCCTTGAAACCGTGACCGAAACCCTTAGTCTTACCACCTACATAGGTTTCGTCAACTTCCACAACCTCACGAAGAAGTTTGGGTCTAGTCTCAGTCATGGCATTTCTAACACGGTGGCAAAGATACCAAGCCGTCTTATAAGAGACGCCAATAGTCCGCTTAACCTGATTAGCCGAAATGCCCTTCTTAGACTCAATCATCAAGTACATGGTAGCGAGCCATTTCCACAAAGGAAGGTGACTGTCATGAAAGATAGTTCCCGATGTTACGGAGAATTGGTAGCGACATGAATTGCAATCAAATTGGTCACGTTCTAGAACTCTTGAGATACTGGTTGAGCCACAGCGAGGGCAAGCTACACCATTCGGCCAGCGTAGTTCCTCAAGATAGGCTCGACACTTGTCCTCATTACCATAGCGTTCAATCAGGCTTATCAGGTTTACGTCTTGTTTTGTCCCATTCTTTTTACTCATTGGAGGTCTCCTTTGCCTAAGAAAAAACAGAAGCTAACTGAACAACCAGATGAGAAAGTAATCAAGAAGCTATTCCCTAAAAAAGTTCGGGAAAAACTAAAGGAAGTAGCCCATGAAAAAGACCAATAAGACGATTGATTTAGCTTCATATTCTAATGATAGCACAAAATCAACCTTGTGTCAAGTATATAATCGCCTATCAAAGTAGATATTCTTACCGGCGGCGGACAGCGGGATGCCGATGATGACGTCGCTATCGAGCAGCCCCAGCTTCTTGGCGCCCGCCCCGACGGTGTACATGATGCGGTTATCGACGCCGAGTTCGCCGGCCAGCTTGGCCGCCGAGCCCAGGGCGATACCCAGGTCGATGGCCTGGACGATGCAGACGGGGCCGGTGAAGTCCTTACCCGGCCGCTTTTTGGCATTAAGCAGCCTTTGGCAGCCGCCGTAGCCGCAGGCGCCGCAGTCCAGCGGCTTCTCAATCCGCTTCGGGTTGCCGCTGACCCCGATGAGCAGCACGCAGCTCGAACCCCTGACGTTAGCGGCATCACGGACAAAGATTGGCGACAGGTGGGCCGGCTGCTCTTCGGCTTTAGCCTCCATCGCCTCGGCCAGAAGCCCGAGGTCGTCACCGTCGACGACCATCGTTTTCAGGTTGTCAATGCCCATGGCCTTGGGTGCCGTCCGGGCGCTTACGGCCATCATGGCGGCGGCCGTCCTCACGGCTTCTCTTTCTAGCTTATCGGCTGGCAAACGGCCCATCTTGTCCTCCTTCATCGGGTTTTGTGGTAAGCCTTATCTTACCAATCACGGTGTCGTAATTTCAATCTCCGGGGGTGTCGTCTTCAATTAATAATAGCATATTTGTGCCCTGGGGCTTTATGGTTTTCCCAGCCTCTCATCCCGGTCGTTTCCTCGTAAAATATGCCGCGCTGCGGTACTTATCAGGCAGAGGAGTCTGAGATACCTTGCAAATGGCGTCCGTTTAGTGTAAATTAGTTATGGTGGTTTCAGAATAGGTTATCAAATACTTAGTCAATTCATTTTCAGTTTCATGCAAAGCCAAGTGTTGGATGACCAAAGTCTAACCAACTACTAGCAAGGAGGAGGTCATTCAATGGGCTTTGAGGACAAGTCTCTTCAGTGCTCTGATTGTGGAGCTAACTTCACCTTCAGCGCTGAGGAACAAGAGTTCTTCCAGGCTAAGGGCTATACTAACGAGCCCAAGCGTTGTCCCTCATGCCGCGCTGCCCGGAAAGCTGAGCGCTATGGCTCTGGCTACGAGTCTAGGGCTCCGCGCCAGATGTTCCCGGCGGTGTGCGCCGAGTGCGGCAAAGAAACCGAAGTACCGTTCGAGCCCCGTCAGGGTAGACCGGTATACTGTAGCGAGTGCTACAACAAAGTCAGAACGAACAGGTAATAGTCTGACGTTGCGGATGCACGTAGATCGGGGTTGCCTGGTCTACGTGCATCCCTAGAATGTGTGGTGTGTTATCGCGTTTGAGGTTTCCATACGTGAAGGAGAGACTCAGGAGTCGCTGTTAAAGCGCTTTCAGAGAATGGTGCAGATGAGCGGTGTTCTGCGCGAGGTAAAGGCTCATCGTTACTTCCTGTCCAAGAGGGATGCCGCTCGCCAGAAGGTAAAGAGGAACGCCAGGCGGAAGCGAGTCGGGAGGTAGGGTAGTAGTAGCCATAATGTAGCTCGGGTATTGTAGTAGCAGGGGGGTGATATGAAGATTTATGTGGGTAACCTGGCACATGAGGTAACCGAGGATGAGCTGGAACAGGAGTTCGCCGCTTTCGGGGAGGTAACCTCGGTAAGCATCGTGACCGATAAGTTTACCGGACGGCCCAGAGGATTCGCCTTTGTCGAGATGGCTAAGGTAGCCGAAGGGCAGGCCGCCGTTGCCGGCCTCAACGGAAAAATGCTCAAGGAGCGGACGCTTAATGTCAGCGAGGCTCGCCCCCGCCCCGATAGCCGCGGCCCCCGGCCTGACCGGGACCGGCGTGGCGGCGGCTTTGGTGGGGGACGGCCGAGGAGATACTAAACGGTCTTCTCCGCTGGGTTCGGCAAGTAGCTCCGTAGAGGTAGTTTAATGAGTCCCCGTCAGGGGACTAACGGGGAGAGCGACTCCGAGTGGTGAGCCCGGGAGTCGTTCTTGCTTTATGATAATAGATAATAGCTACCGTCAGCGCCGGGTTTCCGGCCTTAACAGCCGGGGGGTGGGGATGTTATACTGGACGGCAGTTAAAGGAGATTGTCCTTGTGTCAGGAGTCCTATCCCAGCATGATATCTACCGCTTGTTAGAGAGCGAGCCGCCCCTCGTCGAAGGTTACCTTAATCTTTCCGAGCAGGTGCAGCCTAACGGATTTGACCTGACGCTGCGTGAGATAGCCTTACTTCAGTCGTCGGGCAAAATAGCGGTCAGTAACGCCGAGCGGCGACTGCCGGAGCTAGCGCCCCTGGCCTTCGACGGCCTGGGCTTTATCGACTTAGCGCCCGGCATCTACTCTATTATCTATAACGAGGTCGTCCATCTGCCCCGGAATGTCATGGCCCTGGCCCGGCCCCGCTCCAGCCTGCTGCGCTGCGGGGTCACCGTGGGTACCGCGGTGTGGGATGCCGGCTATTCCGGGCGCTCCCAGTCTCTGCTGGTGGTCTATAACAGCCGGGGTTTCCGTGTTCAGAAGAATGCCCGCATCGTGCAGCTGATATTCATGTGCCTCTCCGGGGAGACCGAAGGATATAACGGGGCCTACCAGCATGAGAACCTAGACTGACCTGTGTCACCGCCCAGGCGGCGTGCTGTTGACATTTAAGTTTGGCTGTGTTAAACTCAGTCGTTAGCTTTCGGTGTCACACTGATAAGCGATAGATTGGAGCGAGATTCAATCTATCGTTTCTATCTTAAGATGGATGAGCCAAGGCTCGTCCATTAAAATTGTTAGGACATAGGAGGTAGCTGTTGCCAACGGTTAATCAGCTTATCCGAAAAGGGCGTAAGCGGGTTACTAAGAAGGCGAAAACGCCGGCCCTGCGCTTTAGCTATAACGCCTTGAAGAACAAGAGGGTCTTCGGTAAGGGCTCTCCCCAGAAACGCGGGGTCTGTGTCTACGTTAAGACGACCACTCCGAAGAAGCCTAACTCGGCGCTGCGTAAGATAGCCAAGGTGCGGCTGACCAACGGGGTCGAGGTGATAGCCTACATTCCGGGTGAGGGGCACGAGCTGCAGGAGCACTCGGTGGTTCTGATTCGGGGTGGCCGGGTGCGGGACTTACCCGGTGTCCGCTATCACGTCGTGCGGGGTGCGCTGGATACCACCGGTGTCGCTGACCGGCGTCAGGGACGCAGTAAATACGGAAGCAAACGAGTCAAAGAGGCCGTTGGGGTCGAATAACTAGGGGGGAAAATGCCAAGGCGAGCCCGGGTTACCAAGAGAGAAATGTTGCCTGATGCCAAGTACCACAGCGTGACCGTGTCCCGCTTGATTAATAAGGTCATGCTGGACGGTAAGAAGAGCACTGCGGAGCGGGTTGTCTACGGAGCTTTGCAGCGCCTGGAGCAGGAGGAGTCTAAGCCTCCGGTTACCGTTCTGGAGCAGGCGCTAAAGAATATCATTCCGGTGCTTGAGGTTAAGCCGCGCCGGGTCGGTGGGGCGACCTATCAGGTGCCGATAGAGGTAAGGCAGGACCGCGGTCTGGCGCTGGCTATCCGCTGGCTCATGAAGTCGAGCCGGGCCAGGAGCGGGCGGTCTCTTGCGGAGCGGCTGGCGGCTGAGCTCAGCGATGCTGCCAAGGGGCAGGGGGCTTCGGTCAAGAAGCGCGAGGATACGCATAAGATGGCGGAAGCGAACCGTGCCTTCGCTCATTATAGATGGTGAGGTGTTTGATATTACTAATACTAGTGTCTTGCTTGATAATACAGTAAAAACGAAGCGCAGGACAGAGGGTAAGACCGTGTCAGAGCGTTTCCCTTTGGAGCACATACGTAATATCGCCATCATCGCTCACATTGATGCCGGTAAGACGACCGTCACCGAGCGGGTGCTCTATTACACCGGGCGCACCTACAAGATAGGCGAGGTGCACGAAGGGACCGCGGTCATGGACTGGATGGAGCAGGAGCGGGAGCGCGGCATCACGATTACGGCGGCGGCGACCACCTGCCACTGGCAGGCCCACCGTATCAATATTATTGATACCCCCGGCCATGTTGACTTTACGGCCGAGGTGGAGCGGAGCCTGAGGGTGCTCGACGGCGGGGTGGTGGTCTTTGACGCCGTGGCCGGAGTCGAGGCCCAGTCCGAGGTGGTCTGGCGCCAGGCGGATAGATACCGTGTCCCCCGAATCTGTTTCATTAATAAGATGGACAGAATTGGGGCTGATTTTAATCGGGCCCTGGCTATGATTGAGCAGCGCCTCAAGGCCCGGCCGCTGCCCCTGCAGATGCCCATCGGCAGCGAAGCGTCGTTTAGCGGCGTTATTGACCTGGTCGAGAACAAGGCCTGGTATCTCGACGAAGACCCGGACTCGAAACCGCAGGAGATGGCGGTTCCCGATTCGGATAAAGAGCGGTGCCATGAGTTCCGTCAGGCGCTGATTGAGAAGCTGGCGGAAATCGACGATGATATTATGACGGCCTATCTCGAGGGCCGGGATATTGCCCCCGCCGAGCTGAGGGCGGCCTTGAGGAAGGCGACCCTGGCTAACAAGGGGGTGCCCATTCTCTGCGGTAGTGCCCTTAAGAACAAGGGTATTCAGCTTTTACTCAATGCCATCGTGGACTACCTTCCCTCACCGCTGGACGTGCCGCCGGTAGAGGCGGTTGACGTCCGAACCGGGGCTAAGGTCACCCGTGCCGCGGACGATGGCGCTCCCTTTACCGCCCTCGCCTTCAAGGTGGTTACCGACCCCTTTGTCGGCCGCCTGGTTTATCTCAGGCTCTACTCGGGTAGGGTAAAGGCCGGGGCTCAGGTGTTTAACGCCGCCCGGGATAAGAAAGAGCGTATCGGGCGCTTACTGCTGATGCACGCCAACCACCGTGAGGAGATAGAGGAAGCGGACACCGGAGCGATTGTAGCGGCCCTGGGTCTTAAGAACACCTTTACCGGTGATACCCTGTGTCACCAGCCGCAGGCGGTGCTCCTGGAGTCGATTCGTTTTCCGGAGCCGGTGGTCTCGGTGGCCATCGAACCCAAGAGCCGGGGCGACCAGGACAGGATCGGCGAGGCCCTGAACAAGCTGGCCGAGGAAGACCCTACCTTCAGGGTGAACCACAACCAGGATACCGGGCAGACCGTTATCTCGGGGATGGGGGAGCTCCACTTGGAGGTTCTGGTGGGCCGCCTCTTCAGCGAGTTCAAAGTTGGCGCCAGGGTAGGCAGACCCTGGGTTGCCTACCGGGAGACAATAACGATACCGGTTCGGGCCGAGGGCAGGTTCGTGAAGCAGACCGGGGGCCGCGGCCAGTACGGTCACGTTTGGATTGAGCTTGAGCCGGTGGAGGCCGGTGCGGGCTTTCAGTTTGTAGATAAGGTCAAGGACGGCTCCATCCGTAAGCAGTATATCCCGGCGGTGGAGGCCGGTATCCGCGAGGCGATGGAGACCGGGGTGATTGCCGGCTATCCGGTGGTCGATATTAAGGCCACCCTCTACGACGGCAGCTATCACGAGGTCGACTCTTCGGACCTGGCCTTTAAGATGGCGGGCTCGATAGCGCTGCGAGAAGGCGTCCGGCACGCCCAGCCGATACTGCTCGAGCCGGTCATGAAGCTAGAAATAGTCGCCCCGGGGCAGTTCCTCGGGGATATTATCGGCGACCTTAACTCGAGACGGGGGCAGGTGGCCGCTATGGAGACCCAGGGCGAAATGAGCATCGTCCGGGCCCAGGTGCCCCTGGCGGAGATGTTCGGCTACGCCGGCGACCTGAGGTCGATGACCCAGGGCCGGGCCACCCATTCCATGGAGTTCTATCGCTATCAGCGAGTGCCGGCGGAGCTGGCCGAAAAGATAAAGACTACCGGAGGGAGATAAACCGCGCCCGGTATTATCGCCGGGGCGGCATAACTAGAGGCATCAGCATATGGCGAAGCAAAAGATTCGTATCAAGCTCAAGGGTTACGACCACAAGATACTCGACCTCTCGGCGATGCAGATAGTCGGGGCGGTGGAGCGGACGGGGGCGGTGGTCAGCGGGCCGATACCGCTGCCCACCCGCATCAAGAAGTTCAGCGTTATCCGCTCGCCCTTTATCGATAAGGACTCTCAGGAGCAGTTCGAGATTCGGACTCACAAGCGCCTGATTGATATTATCGAAACAACCTCGAAGACGATTGATGCCCTGACTAAGCTGAGCTTGCCCTCGGGGGTTGATATCGACATCAAGCTGTGAGCGTGGATATAAGATACTTAGCAGGGAAGGCGAGAGATGATACCCGGGATTATCGGTAGAAAATTAGGGATGACCCAGATATTCAGGGATGATGGCAAGGTCGAGGCGGTGACGGCGCTTGAGGCCGGCCCGTGCTCGGTGGTTCAGATTAAGACGGTGGCTAAAGAGGGGTATAACGCCGTTCAGCTCGGCTTCGGCGAGGCGAAGCGGCTCAAGTCCCCCGAGAAGGGTCACCTCAGGGGCCTGGGTAAGTTTAGGTACCTCAGGGAGTTTCGGGTGGACGATATCGGAGATATTGAAGTTAAAATTGACGCCTCTCTCTTTCAGGAGGGCGACCTGGTTGACGTTACCGGCCTGTCTAAGGGCAAGGGCTTTGCCGGGGTAGTTAAGCGCTACGGTTTTGCCGGCGGGCCCAAGACCCACGGTCAGTCCGACCGGCACCGGCACCCCGGTTCCATCGGGGCGACTACCTCGCCGGGGCGGGTGCTCAAAGGGACTCGCATGGCCGGGCGTATGGGCGGGCAGCGGGTTACCGTGCGCAAGCTCGAGGTGCTCCGGAGCGACCCGGAGCGTAATCTCCTCCTGGTCAAGGGGGCCGTGCCCGGGGCTAAGAACGGGCTGCTTTTGATAACGAAGTCGGCGGGGGGGAAGTAGCGCCATGCAGCTTCCGGTCTATAGTCTTAGCGGCGAGGTAGTGCGGCAGATTGAAGTCAGCGACCGGCTTTTTGACGAGCCGTTTAACGAGGCGGTGGTGCATCAGGCTATGGTGCGCCAGCAGGCTAACGCCCGCCAGGGAACGGCCAGCACCAAAACGCGCGGCGAGGTTTCGGGGAGCACCCGGAAGCTGTTCCGGCAGAAGCACACCGGCTTTGCCCGGGCGGGCAGCAGCCGTTCGCCGATACGTCGCGGCGGCGGTATCGTCTTCGGGCCCAAACCGAGGAGCTACCGGCAGGCGATGCCGAAGAAGATGCGCCGCCTGGCGCTGAGGTGTCTAATCTCGGCTAAAGCCAGAGACGGCGAGTTGAAGGTCATCGAGGAGCTTGAGTTCGCCGAGCCCAAGACCAGGGAGATGGCGCGTATTCTGGCGGCGCTGGAGGTAGCCGGTTCGGCCCTTATCGTTACCGGGGCGCCGGAGACTAACGTGGTGAAGTCGGCGCGTAACTTAGCGCCGGTTAAGGCGATGCCCGCCAGTATCCTTAACGTGATTGACCTGCTCTCTTATAGAGTGTTACTAATGACTGAGTCTGCCGTGCGTAAGGCAGAAGAGCTATGGGGAAACGGCCTGAATCAAGGAGGTAGCAGTGCATCCCTACGAGGTGTTGCGCCGTCCGGTGATAACTGAGAAGAATACCAGCCTCCAGGTACTGGGTAAGTATGCCTTTGAGGTTGCGGAGAAGGCTAACAAGCAGCAGATTAAGCAGGCTGTGGAGACTGCCTTCGGGGTTAAGGTGGTGGCGGTTAACGTGATTCGGGTGCGCGGTAAGACGCGGCGCGTGGGCAGGCAGCAGGTGCTGACCCAGTCCTGGAAAAAGGCGATAGTCAGCCTCCAGCCGGGGGACAGCATCCAGTTCTTTGCCGGGGTATAGGACTATGAAGGAGGAGCTTAGGTGGCGTTAAAGGTATATCGGCCGACCTCGCCGGGACGGCGTGGCATGAGCGGCTCCACCTTTGAGGAGATAACCAAGAGCCGGCCGGAGAAGGCGCTGGTTAAGCCGCTGAAGAAGCGGGGCGGGCGCAATAATCAGGGCCGGATGACGGTTCGCCATCGGGGTGGTGGTGCCAAGCGAAGGCTGCGCATTATCGACTTCCGGCGTGATAAGTTCGGCGTTCCGGGCAGAGTGGCGGCTATCGAGTACGACCCCAACCGCTCGGCGAACATCGCCCTTATCTACTACGTCGACGGCGAGAAGCGCTATATCCTGGCCCCGGTGGGGCTCAAGGTAGGCGATACCGTGAAGTCGGGAGACGACGCCGAGATAAAGCTGGGTAATGCCCTGCCCATGAAGTTAATCCCCAGCGGCACCATGCTCCATAATATCGAGATGCAAAAAGGGCGGGGGGGACAGATGGTGCGTAGCGCCGGAGTCGCCGCCCAGCTTATGGCCAAAGAGGGGAAGTACGTTCTGGTACGCCTGCCGTCCGGTGAGATGAGGCGTATCGATAGTAGCTGCGTGGCCACCATCGGACAGGTGGGCAATGTTGACCGCCGCAGTATTAAAATGGGCAAGGCGGGCCGCCGGCGCTGGCTGGGCTGGCGTCCCACGGTGAGAGGGTCGGCGATGACGCCGCGCGACCATCCTCACGGTGGTGGGGAAGGCAGGTCGCCGATAGGGCTTCCGGGGCCGAAGACGCCCTGGGGGAAACCGGCCCTGGGATACCGGACCCGCAAGCCGAAGGCCTCCGACCGGCTGATTGTCAAGCGGCGGGGTAAGTAGACGAATTGAGGGTAGCGTAGTATGTCAAGGTCAACCAAAAAGGGCCCGGCGATTGATGCCAAGCTGATGAAGAAGGTGGAGGCGGTTAGCCGTTCCAGCCAGAAGACGGTCATCAAAACCTGGTCGCGCGCCTCTACGGTGGTGCCGCTGATGGTGGGGCTGACTATCGGGGTGCACAACGGCCGGCGGCACGTGCCCATCTTCATCACCGAGAACATGGTGGGACATAAGCTGGGTGAGTTTGCGCCTACCAGGACCTTCAGGGGGCACGTCTCTAAGTCGGAAAGAACTACCCGGGTGAAAAAGAGTTAGCTCGGCTGGGTGTTGATAGGATAAGGAATGGAAGTTAAAGCAGTCGCCAAGAATATCAGGGTATCGCCGCGGAAGCTAAGGCCGCTGGCCAACATGGTGCGCGGCCGGAGCGTGGCGGAAGCCCTGACCATGCTCGAGTTTACCACTACGCCCAAGGCGAAGGTTATCGCCAAGGTCGTTAAGTCGGCGGCGGCCAATGCCGAGAACAATTTTCAGATGCCGCCGTATCTTAAGATTACTCGTATATTTATCGATGAAGCACCGACCATGAAGCGCTTCCAGCCCCGGGCCAGAGGTCGAGTCGGCCATATCCTGAAGCGGGCCAGTCACATTACCGTCTTCGTCGCTGAGGAGGAGGAAAAAGTTGGGACGTAAGGTTCACCCCACCGGTTTCCGGGTGGGTATTAGCCGGGATTGGCAGGCGAAGTGGTACGCCGATAAGAACTACTTAAAGCTGCTTCAGGAAGACCTGAAACTGAGACGGGCTATCAGCTCCAAGTATGTCGGGGCCGGTATTTCCCTGGTTGAAATCGACCGGCAGGGAGACAAGATATCGATAAATATTCATACCGCTCGTCCCGGAGTGGTTATCGGCCGCGGCGGGCAGCGGGTTGACGAGATGAGACAGTATCTTGAGGCCCTGGTGGGCAGTAAGGTTCAGATCAATATCCAGGAGATAAGACAGCCGGAGCTCGACGCCTTTCTGGTGGCGGTTACCGTAGCCGAGCAGATTGAGCGGCGGATTGCCTACCGGCGGGCGATGAAACAGTCCATCTTCCGCACCATTGAGGCGGGGGCCAAGGGAATGAGGATCAGTTGCTCCGGCCGTCTGGCCGGGGCCGAGATAGCCCGCCGTGAGGTGATGCATCAGGGGCAGGTGCCCCTGCAGAAGCTGCGGGCCGATGTTGATTACGGCTTTACCGAGGCTCGTACTACACTGGGCCGGATCGGGGTTAAGGTCTGGATTTACAAGGGCGATATTCTGCCGGAGGCTACGGTTGCCGAGGAGGCTGAGGAGATTCCACCGGTCGCCGAGGCGGTTACCGAGGAAGTACCGGCCGCTGAGGTAGTGGCGGTAGAGCAGCCGGCGGGGGCTGCGGTAGCTGAAGAAATGCCCCCGGTAGCCGAAGCGGTTACTGAGGAAGCGCCGGCGGCTGAGGAGAAGAAGCCGGCAGCCAAGAAGAAGGTCAAGGCCGAGGTCGCCGAGGAAGCCCCGGCGGCTGAGGAAAAGAAGCCGGCAGCCAAGAAG
>JAFGFP010000068.1 GCA_016931015.1 Dehalococcoidales bacterium | reverse complement strand
GAGTCTACGAGGCGACGGCGAGCGGAATGGTAACGGTAGAGATAGAGGATAGTAACGGGTGCACGAGCACCTGTGAGAAAGAGGTCATGGTATATCCTCCGCCGACAGCTGATGCCGGACCCAATGATAATATCTCCCCCGGTGACTCTGTTGTCATCGGAGGCAGCCCCACAGGCTCCGGAGGAACCGGCATCCTTACCTTTAGCTGGAGTCCGGCTGGTAGCTTGGATGACGCTACGATTGCCAATCCTACGGCCACACCGGCCGATGACACCACCTACACAGTGACAGTGACCGATGAGAATAACTGTAGCGATAGCGACCAGGTCACCATAACGGTTGGTGGCGGTGGCGGCGGTGGCGGCGGCGGAGTTGCCGGGCTTGGCGGTGGCGGTTGCTACCTGGACGTAGATATGCTGGGTGAAGTTACCACGGTGAGAGTTACCTGCTGTAGTGACGAGGCCGCGCGCACGTATGTCGCCACCGACCCGAATGAAGTGCACTTCTTGGAGCTTATCGGCGGCACACCGATAATCTGCGGCCAGGAGGCAGGCTGTTACGAGTTCCCCGAAATCATCGTGATGAGGGAGGCCGAGGATCCGTATCCGGCGCCGGAGGGTATGCAGTTTGTAGGTCCGGTCTATACCTTCATAGGCTATGAGGATAAGGACTGGGAAGATCCGGATTGTCCGCAGTGCTCTATGGTTACCTTCGGCAATGCGGTGCCATTGATGCTGAGTTATCCCTCTGACTTACTTCAGGAGGGTACTTCGTCGGTGTTTATGGCCTACTTCGATACTGAAACTGGGCGATGGATCGGTGTGCAGTCGGTACCCGGTATCGTGGCTGCGGTGGGTGAGGCCAGCGGTATGTTCAATCACTTCTCGTCTATAGCCATACTGGCTGAGGTTCCCCCCGAGCCCGAGCCCGAACCGCCAGCGACCCCAGAGCCGCCAGCGCCACCGGAACCGCCGGCGCCGGCTCACTTCGTGGCCAGTGACCTGTCGGTCGCGCCAAGCTACAGGACGGTGGGGTTGGGCAGATTATTCACCCTCATGGTGGTAAAGGGAGAGAGTGTCACCATAACCGCCAACGTCGGTAACGACGGCGGTCAGCCAGGTAGTTATATAGCTGACTTCAGGATAAACGGGGCCTCGTGGGGCACCAGAGAGGTTAACCTTTCCCCGGGGCAGAGTCAGGACGTATCCTTCATTTTTAGCGATAATACGCCCGGCTACTATGCGGTACAGGTGGAAGACCTGAGCGGGGAGTTTGAGACCGTGGTCTGGGTCAACTGGTGGCTCTTCGGCGGGCTGGTTGCTGTCCTGGCGCTGTTAATCTGGCTGGGCTGGTACTACGGCTACCGCCGGCGAAGGCACTTTCGGACCTAAAGAGGTAGGAAAGCCCGGAGCTGTTGCTACACCAGAAGATAAGTGAACCGGAGGGGTATTCCCCCTCCGGTTTCTTTTTGCGGGAAGTGAGCCGCACAGGAGTCGAACCTGTAACCTGCTGATTAAGAGTCAGCTGCTCTGCCAGTTGAGCTAGCGGCCCAAAGCTAACCACGCATAAATTCTACGCTAAAACAGGATGCAAAAGCAAGCTGTAGAGCACCTAACTCTAGAAAATCTGGTTTCCACAACAAGTCTTGAATCACTAATCAATGGTTATCTTCTTAACTGCAAAACCGAAAACGAGTCTCCCAAGACAATATTAATCTATAGACTGGTTCTTCGTAACTTTGTCTGGTATTGTCACCAAAATGATTTCCCCGAAATCCACAAGCTAAACTCGTTACACATTCGTCATTTCATTTGGTACTTAGGAAGTGAGAGGTGATAATCATTCCGGCTGTGGCTTACCAGTGCCGTCTCTTGGGAACTACCGTGAGAGCAGTTTATCAATCTGGGCCTGGTGAAAGCCGATGATGACCTCGTCGTCGATGAGGATAACCGGGACGCCTAACTGTCCCGTTCTTTTGACCATTTCCTTGGCGGCTTTTCGGTCTAAGGCCACGTTATATTCGGTGTAGGCTATGCCCTGGCGGGAAAGGTAGTCCTTAGCCCTTTTGCAGTAGGGACAGGTGGGTGTGGAATATATAACTACTTGTTTATCAGCCATCTCTCGCCTTTTAGCTCTCTACCACCTCAACCTGCTCCCCGACGACGGGATTACCGCATACCGGGCAGGTGGCCACCAGCGATGCCTGACAATTGGGGCAAGAACCGGCGTCTTCGGATTCATGACCACATTCGGGACAGACATACTTGATGGCTTCCATGACTTCACCTCCCAGATTTGCTCGGGGCAATCTTATATCTTCTGCTGGGGGATGTCAAGACGCACCGTCCGGCAGCCGGAGATTTTTTGACAGGAGCTTGAGTCGCCCGTGTTATAATTTTTGTTGAGGAAAGGGGCTTACCAGAGTCAAGGCGCGGGGGTGATGAGGGTGTACCAACGGTGTCCCGGGCAGGATAACAGGAATCTACGGGTGGAGCTACACAAGTGCCCTAAGTGCGGCCATGAGGTTGAAATCTTCTCCGATGAAATCAAGGTAAGGTGTCCCCAGTGCCGGGAGAATGTCTTCCGTGAGAAAACCCCTTCGTGTATTGAGTGGTGTGCTTCGGCCCGCCAGTGTCTGGGTGAGGAGAGGTGGCGCCGGCTTAAGGGTGAGGGCTAGAGACCAGGCTGTGCCGGGGTGAACGGTTACTCTGCGTCGGGGTTAACCTCGCGTACCATGAGCTTGAGCCCCTCCCGCCCGACCACGACGATATCCCGCCCCCGGTCAATATGGCACCCGGTGGCCTCGGCGTCCCAGAGCTCGCCCTTTATCTTAACGGTGCCCCTTGGTGTTAGCGGTTCGGCCACCCTACCCCGGCTGCCGACCATATCGGTAAAGCCGGCCATCGGCTTTTTCATCAGGGCGCGGCTGCCGAGCCGGTAGGAAAAAACGCCGTAGGTAGCCAGGCCGGCCATCATCCCGATTAAGCCACCCAGCGGTATTTCAACCCCCAGCCTCGGCAGACCCAGGAGTACGAACAATGCCAGGGCTATCTCCTCGCCCAGGGTGGCTATGACCGCAACTACCAGTCTGGACCTTTTCATCTCGCCTTTGATGTTTATTATAGCAGAATGCCCCGGTTGCTGATACTCAGACACGAGTGCTATAATTAGCCAGTTTAGTAACCAGCTTGAGGTAGATGATGAAGCTCAGCCGCGAAGAGGTATTGCATATCGCCCGTCTCGCCCGCCTGGGACTGGATGAAGCCGAGGTAGCCAGGTTCGGGGAACAGCTCGGAGAGCTTTTGGAGAGCTTTGCGGTGCTGCAGCGGGTGGATACCGAGGGTATTATCCCCACCGCCCACTCCATCGCTCTGGATAATGTAGTCCGTAGCGACGAGGTGGCTGACTCCCTGCCCCCGGACCAGGTTCTGGCTAACGCCCCCCGGCAAGAGGGTAACTTCTTCCGGGTGCGGCCCGTGCTCGGCGATAGATAGCCGCCCTTTTCCGGTAAGGCTAAAGCCCCCGGCTACCCGACTAAAGCTAAAGGAGTGAGTGTCATAGCTAACCAAGACCGACTGACCATCCGTGAGGCCCATCGGTTGCTTAAGACAAGGCAGCTTTCCTCAGTGGAGCTAACCAAGTCCTACCTTGAGTGGATTCGTGAGGTCGAGCCGGAGCTCAAGGCCCTGGTTACGGTAACTGATGAGCTGGCGCTCGCTCAGGCGGAGAAGGCCGACGAACTTATCGCCGCCGGAGAAGCCCAGAGCCCTTTAAGCGGCATTCCGGTGCTGATTAAGGATAACATGTGCACCAGAGGCGTGCGTACCACCTGTTCCTCGCGCATGCTGGATAACTTCGTGCCCCCTTATGATGCCACCGTGGTCGAGAAGCTGAACGACTGCCACGTGGTAGTCGTAGGTAAGACCAACATGGACGAGTTCGCCATGGGTTCGTCTACCGAGAACTCCGCCTTCTTCCCCACCCGCAACCCCTGGGACCGGAGCCGCGTTCCCGGGGGCAGCAGCGGCGGTTCCGCGGTCGGCGTGGCCGCCGGCGAAGCCGTTTACGCTCTGGGCTCCGATACCGGAGGCAGTATCCGCCAGCCGGCCGGTTTCTGCGGCGTTACCGGCCTTAAACCGACCTACGGCCGGGTCAGCCGCTATGGTCTGGTCGCTTTTGCCAGCTCCCTCGACCAGATTGGGCCCTTAACCCAGGATGTCGCCGACTGCGCCCTGGTGCTCGGCGCTATTGCCGGTTACGACCCCAGGGACTCTACCTCGGTTCCCTATCCCGCGCCGGACTACACGCAGTGTTTGAGGGACGACCTGAAAGGCCTCCGTCTCGGCGTGCCTAAAGAGTACTTCGTCGAGGGGATGCAGCCCGAGGTGGCGGCGGTAATCCGAGCCGCCATCAGCCAGCTCGAGGGGCTCGGTGCCAGCGTGGACTGGGAAGCGTCGCTACCCCACACCCCCTATGCGCTAGCGGCCTATTATATCATCGCCCCCTCGGAGGCATCGGCTAACCTCGCCCGCTACGACGGGGTAAAGTACGGCTTCTCCTACGCCGAGACCGACAGCATGTGGCAGGCCATGGAAAAGACCCGCGAGCACGGCTTCGGCCCCGAGGTAAAGAGGCGCATTATGCTGGGGACCTATGCCCTGTCCGCCGGATACTACGACGCCTGGTACCTCAAGGCCCAGAAGGTGCGCACCCTGATAAGACAGGAGTTCGACCAGGCCTTCAGCCGGTTCGATGCCCTGATTACCCCGACCTCGCCCACCGTCCCCTTCAAGATTGGAGAGAAGGTGGACGACCCGCTACAGATGTACCTGAGCGACGTCTGCACCCTGCCCATAAATATCGCCGGGCTGCCCGCGGTCTCCATCCCGGCCGGCTTTACTGAAGGGCTGCCCGTCGGGATGCAGATTATCGGTAAGCCCTTTAGCGAGGAGACCATCCTGAAAGTCGCCCACGCCTTCCAGCAGACCACCGACTGGCACCAGAAGAAGCCGGAGATGTAGAGTCCAGGAGGTTAATAATGAACTATTGGATGACTACACATTGGCCCCCCTTTTTAAAGGATAAACCCAATCCCCCTTCCCCACTACCAGACCCAGGGTACTTTTATCGAGTGTATTTACCTGATGGACGGGAACAAGCCGGACAAGAAATGAGGGAGGGTGACTACGTCTTTATCTATGAAAGCAAAACAGGGAGAACTTTGAAAAATGGAGAGGAATATGCAGTCGGAAGGCAAGGAGTTGTAGCCCTAGTTCGAGTTTTTACCTCGATTCAAGAGATTCCTAGTGAGGAACCTGACGAGTATCAGGATGGAAGTATTATCTGCTGGAAATGGCAAGCTATAACACAGGTTAAAGAGCTGGGCTTCTGTTCCCGCGATAATGTCTGCAGGATACTTGACTACTCAGCAGACTATGCCTTTCATGGCTTTGGTGACCAACACAGTGGCCTAAAGAGACTTACTAGAGAAGAGTTTGAGCCACTCCTATATTGTTTTAGAGCTGGTATTTAGTTCTCCTAAGGAGAGTTAAAGAGAGGCTTCGTCTCTCTTATATAATTTCCCCCTCCTTTCGATAAAGGAGGGGGATAAAGGGGAGGATTTGCGCTATAATAGAAACATTATCATAGGTGATTTCAGGGAAGGATAGAGTAATGCCTTTTCAAGCTACATTTACCCTGCCGGCCTATATTATGGGGGATGCCCTGAGGGAGGCGGTGGGCTGGGCGCCGTCCCTGCTGGGGCTGGTGAAGTTCGGCGGCATGAAGCTTAAATATTCTCATCTGATACAGCTGTGCCTCGACGGCTATATCAAGGGGACGGCGATGGGCTACACCTTCCGGGATAAGTACGACCTGCTGCTATCGACCATCGTTAAGCCCGGTAAGATTAGCGACCACGTCGTTCACCTTCGTAACTTGGTGCAAAGGCGTATCGAGTCATATGATAAAGAAGTGATCTCTTTAATCGATTTCGTCATTACTACCGAGCTGGCTAAGGACAAGCTGGACTTCGACGGTTTCCTGGAGCAGGCCAAGAAAAGCGTAAAAATAGACTCCGCGGCGCCCAGAATCAAGCTTATCTTCGAGGAGGCTACCGCCCTCGGCGCCTACTACCCGGACATGGTTACCAAGCTAGTCTCGGAGGAGGGTAAGGAATCTTCCCTCGATTGGGAAAAGGCCCGGCTGATGGAGCTCAAATTCGATACAAAGTCCCAGGATATAGACTTGGTTTTTCTCAAGAGGTGGGCTAAGCACAACCTGGGGATGTACTGTCGGGAGTACTTCCCCGAGCTGGTAGCTCCCATGGAGCTTTAGGGGGTTTTGTACACTCCTAAAGGTGGAGGAGTTGGTTTGGAGGAAGTTAAGGTTAGCTGCTATTCGGGGCAGACCTACGCCGAGCGCCCTAAGTCCTTTACCTGGCGGGGTGGGGTATATGAGATAATTGAGATGGAGAAAGCCTGGCGGGAGCCGGGCCGGCGCTGTTTTCGGGTCGGCACCAGTGATAACAAAGTGTTCCAACTCTGCTATAATGAAGTCCAGCATCAGTGGTCACTAATCGAGTTGGCAGGGGGCCGAAATGTTAAAGGAAATTCTTAGGATACTGGAAAGTGACGCCCGGACGACTACCAAGCAGATAGCCGCCATGACCGGCGTACCCAGCGCCGAGGTAGCCAAGCTAATCAAGCAGGCTCAGGAGGCTGGGGTTATCCTGAAATACAAGGCGGTGGTCAACTGGGATAAGGTTGAGGACGAGCAGGTCTGGGCGATAATTGACGTCGAGGTGACCCCGCAGAAGGATGTCGGCTTCGACTCCATCGCCGAGCGCATCTATCGCTTTCCTCAGGCCCGCTCCGTGTATCTGGCCTCGGGGGCGTATGACCTGGCGGTGCTCGTGGTCGGTAAGAGCGAGCACGAGATTGCCGACTTCGTCTCCCAGAAGCTGGCCACCATCGAGGGTGTCCAGGGGACGGCCACCCACTTCATCCTCAAACGGTATAAAGAGGACGGCGAGATTCTAACCGAGGTCGAAGAAGTCAAACGGCAGCAAATGGTGCTCTAATTAGGTTCCTAACGGAGGACTCAATGGCAACTAAACCTCGCGGGCAGCACCGGAAACGGCGGAGTCTTATCTCCCCGCCGGTCACCCGGGTGTGCCCTTCCGGGATACGGAAGTTCTTCGATTTACTCTCCTCCATCGACGGGGTAATCTCGCTGGGGGTGGGCGAACCCGACTTCGTCACTCCGTGGCCCATCTGCGAATCGGCTATCCGCGCCCTGGAAAAGGGCTACACCATGTACACCTCCAACCTGGGGATGCCGGAGCTGCGCCAGAGACTGGCACAGTACCTGGAGGACACCTATAATCTTCGCTACGACCCTAATAGCGAGCTTCTAATAACGGTGGGGGTGAGTGAGGCCCTGGACCTGGCGATGCGGGCGGTCATTGACTCGGGGGACGAGGTCATCATGCCCGACCCGCACTACGTTGCCTACGATGCCTGCGTTATTCTGGCCCGAGGCAACCCGGTTGCGGTGCCCACCAGCGAAGAAGACGACTTTGAAATCAGCGCCGTCGCCATCGAGGATAGCATTACCAGTAAAACCAAGGCCGTTCTCCTCGGTTACCCGGCTAATCCTACCGGGGCGGTGATGCCCCGGGATAAACTCGAGGATATATGCCGGGTCGCCGAGGGTAACCAGCTGCTCGTAATCTCCGACGAAATCTACGGCCGGCTCGTCTACGGCGTGGAGCACACCTGTCTGGCGGCGCTGCCCGGCATGAAGGAGAGCACCATCCTGCTCGGAGGCTTCTCCAAGTCCTACGCCATGACCGGCTGGCGCATCGGTTATGCCGCCGCTAGTAAAGAGATTATCGGCGCCATGACCAAGATTCACCAGTACACCATCATGAGCGCCCCCACCATGGGGCAGGTAGCCG
>JAFGFP010000067.1 GCA_016931015.1 Dehalococcoidales bacterium | reverse complement strand
GAGCGGGCCCTGGAGATGGCCCGGCAGGAAAGCGAGCGTCCCAGCCTGGTCATCTGCCGGACTACCATCGGCTACGGGTGCCCCAATAAGGCAGGCACCGCCGCCTCGCACGGAGAGCCCCTGGGTGGGGAGGAAGTCTGCCGGGCGCGGGAAAACCTGTCCTGGCCTTATGAGGAGCCGTTCACGGTGCCGGAGCCGGTGCTAACGCACATGCGTCAGGCCAGGGAGCAAGGGGGGCGCAGGCAGCAGGCGTGGCAGGCTAAGTTTGAAGATTACCATCGGAAGTTCCCCGAGGCGGCGAAGGAGCTGGTTGGTTTCCTGAGTGGGGAGCTCCCCCAGGGTTGGGATAAAGGTTTGAGCGACCTCTTTTCGGCAGCCGATAAGCCGATGGCCACCCGGGAAGCCTCGGGCCGGGTGCTTAATACCGTGGCGCCGCGGGTCGGAAACCTGGTCGGCGGCTCGGCGGATTTGGCCCCCTCCACCAAGACCCTGCTTAAGGACTACGCCGACTACGGCCCCGCCGACTATCAGGGCCGTAACCTGCGCTTCGGCATCCGCGAGCACGCCATGGGGGCCGTGGCCAATGGCATGGCACTCCACGGCGGCCTCATTCCCTATACCGGAACCTTCCTCATTTTCTACGACTACATGCGCCCGCCGGTGCGTCTGGCGGCGCTAATGGGAATTCGGGTTATCTATGTCTTCAGCCATGATTCCGTGGGTCTGGGCGAGGACGGCCCCACCCACCAGCCCGTCGAGCAGCTTATGGGGCTGCGTACCGTGCCCGGACTGGTAACGATTCGCCCCGCCGATGCTGCCGAGACGGCGGTGGCCTGGCAGGTAGCCCTGGAGCGGCCGGGGCCGACGGCGCTGGTGCTCAGCCGGCAAAAGCTGGCGGTGCTGGATAGAACGGCGCTGGCACCGGCGAGTGGGGTGGTGCGCGGCGGCTACATACTGTGGTCTTCGGACGGGGAACCCGAGGTGATAATTATCGCTACCGGCTCCGAAGTCCATATCGGTCTCGAAGCCGCCGGATTGCTTAAAGATAAGGGTATTGGAGTGCGCCTCGTTTCCATGCCGTCCTGGGAACTCTTTGAGGCTCAGCCGTCGGCCTACCGAAATCAGGTGTTATCCCCCGACCGGCGCTGTCGCGTCTCTATCGAGGCGGGGATTACCCTGGGTTGGGAAAGGTACCTCGGCTGCGATGGAATCGCCATCGGCATCTCCCGTTTCGGGGCCTCGGCCCCGGGGAAGACGGTCTATGAGAAGTTCGGCCTCACGGCACAGCACGTGGTCGAGGCGGCGCTAAAGCTCGTTCAGCGGTGAGAAGTCTGTCTCTAGCGGGCCTTACTTACTAGCTCTGCCACGCGCTGGCATACCTCGCGGGCGCCTCTCTCCGCGGCCACGCCGAGGTATTTCTTAAAGTCGATGAACTTACCCACCCCGCCGATTACCTTGTCGGGTACCTTGGAGTCTTCGAGGATAAAGCCGTAGAGCTCGTCCTTGAGCTTCTTACCGAGCTCCTCCTCGGGTATCGCCTTTGCCAGCGCCGTTACGGCTGCCTTAAGCTGGTCGTGGTCTTCCTGTAGCTGATTATAGCTTTCCTGGAGCTGCTTAAGGTCACCAGCCAGGGCTGCCTTTTCCGATTCCAGGCCGGCTATATTTGCCGAGAGCTCGGCTAGCTGCGCTTCGTGCTTCTGCTCTAATTGTTTCTTTTCTTCGTTCAGGGTTTTTATCTGTGTCCGCAGGCCGTCGATATCGGCCAGCCGCTCGGCGAGCTCTTTCTTATCAAACCTGGCCTCTTTAAGGTCTTCGCCCAGCACCGAGGTCAGCCTCTCCATGAACTCCTTGGAGTCGGTCCTCAGTTCCTTATATTCCTCCCCCAGTATGCCGACTACCCGGCCCATGAGCTCGTCGTAGCGCATGTTTGCCCGGTCGCGCTCTTCCTGGAGCGCCATGATGTACGACCTTAGGTCGCCCACCTTGCCCCCGTACTGCTTGTTGAGCAGGGTATACACCGCCAGGGCGACCCGCTTGGCCACCGCCTCCCCGTAACCCTTGATGTCGCTGCCCCGGGGCCCGAACACCTTACTGATAAAGCGGTCCTCTTTTTGCAGGTGCTTGTCATAGTCTTTCAGTCCGGCCTCGACCACCGGGTCCAGACCGGCGTTGTTGTATAGTTGGGCCGTTAGCTGCGTTTCCTCCAGGCTCATGTCATTGAGTTCCACGATACTGGTCTCTTCCGGGAGGTCTACCCCTTTTTCGTCCATTTTCGGTTTCCTCCGTAGCTGTTTTGCCACTTCGCTAATGCTGAGCCTTTTTCTCGCTTTCACCATTACCGGGAGCCTCCTAAAAACGGGCCGTTTCGGCCGCGATATTACATTACTTTTCAGTGGTATGATATACTTTCCGGCCCGATAAAGCAAAAGAAAAATCTGCCTATTTTTCAGTATCCCCCGGGGCGCTTGTTCCCCGTTGTGCAGGGCTATGACCTCTATCCGGCCGGTCGTCCCGTCCTATTGCCCGGCTGTCTGGTTTATCCGGGTAACGTCGTTGATGAAGTCTTTGATGCTGCTGGTGCTGACGGCAAAGCCCATGCCCTGTATGTCTTCGCCGGGCCACCGACCGACGAGCACGCCGACCACCTCGGCCTTGAAGTTGAGCAGCGGCCCGCCGCTGCATCCCGGATTGACCGCGGCGTCGGTTTGAATCAGGTCGACTCCGTCGAAGTTACGGAATGCGGAGACGATACCCTTGGAAACAGTGGTCTCCCCCTCCAGCCCCATGGAATAGCCGATGGCCAGAATCTCATCCCCGCTTTTCAGCTGCTCGGAACTTCCCAGGGTTACACTGGGGAAGGCCGTTACGGCGTCTATCTTAACCAACCCCAGGTCTTTCTGCTCGTCCTGGGCGACCACGCTGGCCAGGAAGATTCTGCCGTCGTAGAGGCTGGCTGTAGCCGTGGTGACCCCTTCAATCAGGTGGTTACAGGTGAGGATGTAGCCGCTGGCGTCGATAATCATCCCCGTGCCCACGTAGTCGCCCGCCTGCAGTCTCACAATGGCGGGCCGGACGCTCTCCACGATTTCGGCGACGTCGCTCTGTGAGGAACGGGTCCTGACGAGCTGGCTAATCCGGGCACCCTCGGTCTGGAGAAAGGTCAGGGCGTCGTCCTTATGAGTCGCCAGCGGCTCCAGACCGGCGAAGGCGAGGATTACGGCCGTGATTATGAACAGGGCACTAACCAGCTTGAAGCTGGGCCGTGCCTGTCTCAAGTCGGTACTGCGCAGGGTATGGATGAACCAGGCAACGAAGCCGATTTCCAGAAAGAGTATCACCAGGTTCGAGGTCGTGTTCAGGCCCTGAGCGGCGAGCAGGTAGATTCGCCGTATCATGTCGGCGATACCGGCCACCACCAGCAGGCTAAGGAGCACCTTGCCGACGCTGCGCAGCCTTCTCTGCGCCTGATAGTTGAGGTGAAAGCGCTGCGAGAGGCCCCCGGCGGCCTCCCTCAAGGCCAGAATGCCAATCGTTAATCCGGTGGCCAGCCAGAGGAGGCCGAATACGTTGGGCGAGTCCCAGATGTTGAGCAGGATTGCCAGGCCGGTGATAATAAAGACCGTTCTCAGGCCGTTAACCACCAGGGCCGTGGGTGGCTGGGGTGCCTTTACCCGGGCCAGATGCCGCCTCAGCCGGGGGAGGTAGAGTACTTCAATGGTGCCGATGTAATCGACTGCCGCCCATATCCACGAGCCGACGAAGAGGCTCAGGAGCACGTTGTAGGCTATCCCGGCGGGCTCTGCGGGAACCACCGATGCCCTGATGGCCGCGGCGGCCCCCAGGAAGACAAACCAGAAGAGAAAGGGCCGGTACAGCCGGGCCATAAACAGCGATAGCCCAATCCGGTTCCTTCTGATTGCCCAGCGGTTGTATTTATCGAAGACCAGCCTTCTTAGCCAGCGCCCCGCGATAATGATGACGATAAAGATGACTACGGGCAGGGCGATAAGCTGCCAGTTTTCGTTTAACCATTGAACCCAGTCAGGCATTCTTACCTACCTAAACCGGAGGCTGCCCGCCGGCGGCGTAATTTACCGGGAATACCAGGGCAATTGTATCATAAAAGGCCGTGAAAGCCATCAAAACGGGAAGTGGGGAGGAGATTCGTCCGGCGCTTAGTTTACATAATCCTGGCAGCCTTGCCGTTCAGCGCTGTTTGGTCGGCTTTCCCTGGGGTGGGGTGGTCTTTCTCTTCTTTCTCTTGCTCGGCAGGAAGATAGCCAGCAAGATGGCTATCCCTATCAGGGCTATCAGAATAATCCGGTCGGCCGGTAACCCCGACCCTGAGGTCGGGGACGGCACGGGCGTTATCGTCTCCCTGACCCGGAAGGAGCCGGTGAGCCCGGCGATACTGACCGAATATATCCCCGGCTCAGTCCGGCTTACCGCGAAGGCGACCGTCTTGGTCGTGTGTGGGGCCAGCACCACCTCTTTCGTTTCCTCCAGCGTGTCACCCAGCCACAGGCTCACCGGGTAGCAGCCCTCCGTGCCGCCGGTATTGCTCACCGCTACGGTTATGGTTACCTTGCCGCCGGCGGTTACCTCGCTGGGACTAACATTCAGGTCGGCGGTGGTAAACTCGGCCGGGGAGAAATACGGCGGCGTCTTCATCATGATGGCGAAGCTGGTGAGGTGGCTTATTTCGGCCGAGACCGTATTCTGCCGGCTGTCGACTGTCGAGGCTAGGGGTGTCCAGCCGCCGCTACGGCACCAGGCGAGGTACAGGTCGTCTTCGGCGATGCCCTCGGGGATGTCCGCTTCGTCGTAGGCGAGCGTTAGCTGTGCGTACGGGGAGAAGGTGCTGCCGTCGGGGCCGATGTCATAGACCCTGCCCGGTATGGCGCCGTCGTCCGGGAGGGGGCAGTCGGCGCGGTATTCGATAGCCTCACCGGCCGGGCTTATCAGCAGCCGGTGCAGGCACTTCTTTTCGGCGTCCAGACAGAGGGTGCCGTCGGGGATACGGATGGCCACTTCGCCGCCTTCCGAGGTTACCATTACCTCCTGGAGCAGGTGGCCGTTTGACCCGATGGGCCAGCCGGTCAGCTCGCCGTTTAGGTCGACGATGAGATATTCCTGGTCGTAGGTTGTCTCTCTCCCGCCGCTATCGCCGCGGTCGCTGCGGGTGCGGAAGGAGTATTCGTCTGAGTTGGCCCCGGCGCCGCCGACGGTAGACCTTACCCTGAGGTAATATCTGGTTCCGGAGCGGAGCCCGCTCAGGACGACGCTGTGCTGGGAGACCAGCGAGATATCCTTCGGGGTTTGATAGCCGTAGCTCTCGATATAGTAGTGCGACCGGGTGTCATAGAACACCTGAGAGGTAGCCTTGATGTTTGTCTTCCAGAGGACTACGGCGCTGTGGTAGCTGACGTTCAGGATAGAGACGTCGGAGATGATTAAATCCAGAGTGGTCGCCTCCTGCTCGACGCTGGCCCGGGCGGGAATGGCCTCGCCGGCGAGAGATACCGGTAGCGCCATACTCAGGAGCAGCAGTGCGGCCATTATCCTCTGCAATTCTCAACACTTCTTTTCTATTCTCAGGGATGGGGATGTCACTTTCTTGGTCTGCCGGCTCCCCATCCGGGAATTCCCGGCTCTCCGGCTGGTGCTATTCTTTTTCTCCCAGGATGGTAAGGTATGACCATCCTGTTTTTCCGGCCCTGTCGCTGAGCAGTATCTTGAGATACAGATCCCTGGCATTATCCGGGCCCGGCAGCACCGTTACCCCGGTTACTATCAGGTCATCGAACTCCACGAGATTGTTGATGGCGTCGGCATCGGCGCAGCCATCGCCTTTATCGTTAATGAGATAGTACTCGCTCTCCACCACGTCGTTCTCGAAGGCCGATATTTCGAAGTACATGATGTAGGCGGCGGAGCCGTAGTTTATCAGGGTGGCCACCGGCAGCGCCTCACCGGCCGGGCCGAACTGCTGCGTCTCCGACTGGTTATTATAGGGATTGGCGACTATGGTGCCGGGCTCGGCGGCGGGGAACGTTATCCAGGCCACCGTATCCTCGTAGTTCTGCCCCGCAAGCCCGATTGACTCCGAGGTGTAACTAATCCTGACGTTATCGAAGCGGAAGCGCCCGCCCGGAGTCGTAGAGGTGACCTCTTGGTTCTCAAGGTGGAAGGTGAGCCGGTGCGGCCCGGTGTAGCCGCTGACATCGAAGGACTGGTTGTAATAGACGGTCGTTGACAGGGGTACTTCCCGGCTCCACACCTCGGCATCGTCGATGTACACCGAGGCAATCAGCGTCTCTGCGGGCAGGCTCCAGCCGTAGAGCTGGGTATCGAAGACAATCGCATCCGCGTCGGTAAGGTTGATATTCTCCTGGTAGAGCTCCGCCGACCCGGCCCCGAGATTCCCCGAGGTCGCCTGATACCTTATCTCGTAGCTGCGGCTGCCCTCGGTTTCCCAGGCGGTCGTGCGCCGTCCGGAGTAGGTATCCATGGTACTGATGAACGTCCACTGGTTAACGGTCTCAAAGCCCGGCTCGAGCACCGGGTTGGTGCCGGCGGCGGCCCTTTCGGCACCGGTGCCGGCCAGCACCACCCCAATCACTAGGCCGAGCGCCACCAGCCAGCACTTGACGCTACCCGGCTTACCCCTGGTCACTGCGATACCGTTCATTCTCTAACGCCTCCGTAAGCCTTTCCGCTAGGAGTCGGCTTTGGAGAGCCTTCTCCTCCTGAGCATGACCGCCAGCAGCACGATTACCACCAGTATCAGGACGCTGACCATGACGTTGGCCTTTACCCAGCTGATTACCGGCGCCAGGGGGCTGGGCTTACCCACTACCTTCACGGAGACCGGTATCAGCAGCCCGGAATATATGCTGCCTCCGGTTGAGGTATCCTTGAATATTATGTACGTCCGTCTCTCGCCGGAGTGTCCCGACTCCCCGGCCTTCTCGGAGGTTGCTCCCCAGAGACCGGCCTGGGCGTCACCAGGCACCGAGATTTTAACCTTGAAGGCCTTGGTTTCCCCCTCGGCCAGAGTGTATTCGCTGGCGGGCTCGAAGCTTATCCACGAGGTAATGTCCATCGTGGCATCATCCCCGTCGACCTCCTTGTAGTGCGTCGACCAGTACCCCGTCCGCTCCCCCGGGTCAGTACTCTGGAGTGTCACCTCCGTATCTACCGTCTCCCCGGGATATGCCTCCAGGTTACAGATGGCCAGCCTGTTTACCGATGTCGCCATGACGACTGCCGGTGAGCTTAAGAGGGCTATCGCGAGCCCTAACCCCGCCACCAGCGCGATTAATGATGGTCTCAAGGAGAAATTCCGGTACCGGCCGGTGCTCTTCTCCATAACGCTGCTAGTATTCATTATGCTGCCCTCCCTGGAACTAGTCTTTGCTTTGTGCACCCCGATAGCGGGGGTATGTGGAGGGCCTCAGGTTCGAGGCCGTCGGCCCTCCACATCGGTATTATCCGGTTGACTGTGCTGTGTCTAGTGTTTAGGATTCGCCGAGAATGGTAAGGGTGCTCGTCCCGGTCTCGCCGGCCACGCTGCCGAGGGTTACCTTGAGATAGAGGTCCATTACCGCCGCATCGGTGATTGAAATTTCGGTAGTGTAGGGGGTGTCGTCCAGAGTCATCGCGGTGCTAACGGCGTCGGCGTCGGCACAGGCCGCGTCATGTGCCAGCAGGGCAAAGTACTCGCTGGCGACCACCGAGTTCGAGAAGTTTTCTACCTGATACCACACGGTGTAGCTGGCGGGGCTGTCCAGGGTAACCACCGGTTTGGCGACTTCAGCGGCACCGAAGACCTGCTCCTGGCTCTCGCTGTTGCTCGGGTTGGAAACGGTGGCCCCCGGGTCACCAGCCGGGAAGGTTATCGTGGTTACGGCTGTGGTGCCGGCCTGGTCCTTGATGGCAATGGTCGTCGCCTGGAGTGTCGAAGCCGACTGCTCCGCTTCGTTATCGGCGGCGAAGACGACGGCCGGTATCGCCACGGCGCTAACCAAGACGATACCCATGATAATAGCACTGATTTTCTTAATCACTTAGTTTTCTCCTTTTTTGGTTTTTGATACGATCCGCTGGTGTTAAACTTAGTGCTGTTGCCTATATTTCTGAGGCATCACCTCCTTTCTCAGGTGGGAGTTTTGAAGCCTCTCGGCCGTAACCTGTCCCGGATTTCTGTCATGGCCTACTTCCCTTCTGATCGGTCTTTTGTGCCTTATTGGCAAGATTATGACATAATAAGTGCGCTTTGTCAATACCACTATCGTGTAATTTAGCTGTATAGTGTCCAAAAAGTCCATTTGAGGCCAAAGTTGGGGCAAAGTCGTGCCTGGGGGTAGTCCTTGGTTGGGCTATCTTGGGG
>JAFGFP010000066.1 GCA_016931015.1 Dehalococcoidales bacterium | reverse complement strand
CTCTCCGGAGAGGGTAACAGCGATGCCGCCGTGACCGTGCTGGGCTACGTGGCCGGGGCCGGTATCGCCCATAACTTTTCCCTGGCTTCCAGCCCCAACGGCGTTGGTACCTGGGGACCGGTGTCCGTGATTATCGGGCTTGTTTTCTGTGTGGTAATCGGCTTCCTGATGAGAGAAAAACCAAGCTTACGGGGGGCGTAATTGGCGGTATTTAATCGTAAACCGAAGGTAAAATTCGAGGGTGGGGGGTTGGTGCTCTTCACCGACGTCCAGCACGCTATGGTTACCGAGAAGGCGCTCAAGTCCGCCGGCTATCTCGTCAGGCTGGTAGCCCCGCCCCCGGAGCTACGTAAGGGGTGCGACCTGGCGGTGGAGATAAATCTGGTGGAGAAGCCGGGTATCGAGCGCCTGCTCAATGATAGGGGCCTGGCGTATATCGGAATCGACCCGATTAAGATTGCCACGGCGCCGCTGCTCAGCGTCGTTAAGGTGACCGATTTCGGCGACTGGATAATGGTTAAGGCCGGTAACATGAAGATTACCTGCGAGAAGGCGAGCGGCGTCATCGTTAACGTCTCCGGCGGCGGCTGCCCCGACATACCCTACCTCCACGCCGAGCTTATCGACCGACGGATTAGTGAGGTGCCGCGCCCCAAGGACATCGGGTTTACCCTTTGTGCCCTCAACCTGGACCGGGCGTTCGATGAGTGTTTGACGCTGCGTTTGGGGGAGGATGAAGCATGATGCTGATTGCCGGTACGGTTCCGATAAAGGGTATGCCCCTCGCCGTGGGGAGGGTTGTCAGGGAGGGGGAAGCGCTCGCTATCGATAGCCAGCGGATTCCCTGTACCCAGGGCACCGGGGCCATGATAAGCGCGGCCCTGGCCACCACCGCCTACCTGGGGCTCGAGGCTCCCCGCGCCGTGATTGTGGGTGACGTCGGTGAGGGGAGGGGGAGCCGGGAGCTTTATCGGTATTTGGTTGATAACGTGGCCGGGCTTTCGCCGCAGGTGCTGGCGCTGCATTACTGGCTCCCCGATATGTCCCAGACGCGGCAGCTCTGCGAGGCCGTCGAGGGTTGTAAGGAGCGCCCGGTTATAATTGCCGATGCCGCCTCGATGTACTCGGCTAAGGCGGCCGGCGTGGCCGAGGGCTTTGATATTTTCACCCCCGATGCCACCGAGATTGCCTTCCTCGCCGACCCTAACGCCACCCACCCCGCCTATATCGCCCGCCACCTTTTCGAGTCCGACGTAGACCGGGTCCCCGAGCTGGCCCGCGCCGCCTGCGAAAATCACGGCGCCGCTAAGCTATTGCTGGTCAAGGGGGCCGTAGACTACGTCATCAAGGACGGCGACGTTTTGGCCACGGTAGCCGAGCCGAGTATGCCGGCCCTGGAGGCGATAGGCGGCACCGGCGATACCGTTACCGGCCTGGTAGCGGCGCTCACCTACGCCGAGCTGGAGCCGCAAGAGGCGGCCATCATCGCCGCCCGGGCTAACCGCATGGCCGGGAAATATGCCCAGGCGACCCCGGCGACCAAGGTGAAGGATATTATCGCCCAGTTTCCCAGCGTGTTCAAAGACTATCTATGCCAGTGGAGTAACGTCTGCTACATAGGAGGAGATGGTAAAGATGGTAGAAGTTGATGTCCGCGGGTTTTCCTGCCCGATACCGGTAGTTCGCACTAAGAAGGCCATGGAGCAGAACCCGAACGAGGTAATCGCGGTCCTGGTTGAGGTCGAGGTCTCCCGGGAGAACGTCTTGCGGCTGGCGGAGAGCCAGGGTTACTCCGTGGAAACGGAGGAGGTCTCCGGAGAATACCGCCTCATCCTCACCCCGCCGGGTAAGTAGTAAAGTGCCGGCGGCTTCATAAAAATCGCTGCCCTGAGACCGGTAATCGAAACCGGCTGAGCCTCCGTTCGTAGTGGCGGAGCGAAGCCGACCACTCAAGGTTCCGAAGCCCCGGCGGTCTTGCTTCCCCTTATATAAGACGTCCTTTTTTGTTTTCCACAATAATACGAGATAGGGAGGCGGCATATGAAAAAAGGGGATAAGGTGCGCCTTACCGAGACGGTCAGCGGTTCCGGTTGCGCCTGTAAGATAGGGCCGGGAGACCTGTCTAAAGCGTTAGGCGGGTTGAGTCTTCTTAGCGACCCGAACCTGATTACTAAACTGGAGAGGGCCGAAGACGCCGGCGTCTATAAGCTGACCGATGATTTAGCCATCGTCCAGACCGTGGACTTCTTCACGCCGGTGGTCGACGACCCCTACGCCTTCGGTCAGATTGCCGCCGCCAATGCCCTAAGCGATGTCTACGCTATGGGGGGTAAGCCGCTTACCGCCATGAACATCGTCTGTTTTCCCGTTAAGGCGATGGACATCTCGGTGCTGAGGGAAATCATCGCCGGGGGGCTGGACAAGATGCGCGAAGTTGGGGTAGTCTTGGTGGGCGGGCACAGCGTCGAGGATAAGGAGCTTAAGTACGGGCTTTCCGTTACCGGTGTCATTCACCCGGAGAGGGTGGTTCAGAATACCGGGGCTGTGGTCGGCGATAAGCTCATCCTGACCAAACCGCTGGGCCTGGGCATTATCAATACCGCGGTAAAGAGTAACATGGTGGACGGAGAAACCGCCGCCCGGGCGATTACCATTATGGCCACCCTGAACAAAACCGCCTCGGAGGTCATGCTAGAGGTCGGTGTTCATGCCGCTACCGATGTCACCGGTTTCGGCCTGCTCGGCCACGGCGGTGAGATGGTTAGCGACACTGAAGTGGGTATGGTTATCCATTCCTGGGCAGTCCCGTATTTACCCCAGGCGAAGGGTTTTGCTGAAATGGGCCTGCTTCCCGGCGGCTTATACCGGAATCGAGATTTTCGGGCCCCTATGGTCGAGGTGGACGAAGCGGTGCCCAGGTATCTGGCGGATATCTTCTTCGACCCGCAGACCTCGGGGGGGCTGTTGATTTCGGTAGCGGCGGGTAAGGCCCCGGAGCTCTTGAGCCGCCTGAGGGGAAAGGGCGTCAGCGAAGCGGCGGTAATCGGCGAGATTGTGAGCCAGCCCAAAGGCAAAATAATCGTGAAGTAGGAGCGAGTTGATAGAGGTTACTATCCCCGGCCGGCAGGGGTATCGGCTCGACTATTTAGTACTGGACCTTAACGGGACAATCACCCTGGACGGTAGCGTAATTAGCGGGGTTAGGGAAAGATTAGCTGCTTTAGGTAAGCGGCTGGAGATATATGTGGTCACTGCGGATACCCTCGGCGGCGCGCAGGCGATAGCGAAGAACCTCGGGGTTAAGATACACAAGGTCGAGCCCGGTACCGAGCAGAGTCAAAAGCTGAGGTTCATTGAGCAGTTGGGCCGGGAGAGGGTGGTTGCTATCGGTAACGGCTCGAATGATGTCGCCATGCTCCGGGAGTCCGGCCTGGGAATCTGCGTCATCGGGCCGGAGGGTGCCGCCTGGGAAACCATAGCTAATAGCGACCTGGTGACCACCGGCATCAACGAGGCCCTGGATTTGATTCTTAAGCCGGCCCGGCTCATCGCCTCGCTGCGTAAATAGCCGCCTCATCTCGGTTCCATTCTCATCACAGCTAATCTCGGATTATCTCGTGTCCTAAGCCCTCTTTAGCCTCACCTTTTGCTCTTTGTTAGCGTCTCTCCACGGTTACTGCTTTTATGCATCGGCTCAGGCGGAAGTTTAAGAAGTTCTGGTTACCGGGGGGTAAATATAGTAGAATATTGACCGGGGGGCAGTTTAGGGTGGAGGGGATTCCCGGATTTAGAAAGATAAACCAGCGGAGGGGAAAGTCATGATACGCAGGGTTAACCACATTGGTATCGCCGTAAAGGACATCGATAGCGCCGCTAAGGTGTATGCCGACGCCTTCGGGCTTAAGGTTCAGGACGTCGAGGTTATGGAGGCGGCCGGGGTCAAGATTGCCCTGATTCCGGTGGGGGAGAGTAAGATTGAGCTGGTCGAGCCGACCGACCCCGAAGGTAAAATCGCCAGATTTATCGAGGAGAAGGGGGAGGGATTGAACCATCTGGCCTTTGAGGTCAGCGATATCGAGGCGGTGCTGGATTTGCTTAAGGCAAAGGGGGTGCCTCTGGTTGACGAAAAACCGAGGAGTGGCGCCGGCGGGGCCAGGATAGCCTATCTCCAGCCCGCGGCCGCCGGTGGGGTATCGCTCGAGCTGGTTGAGCCGGGCTGCTGAGAAGCAGAGCCGGCCACTGGAAGATATAATCTACTGATTTAAGGAGGTGCGAGAGTGTCACAGAAATTAACCAAAGAGGAGCTCCTGGCTAAGGCGCGGAAGCCGGCCGAGGATGCTATGAGGCTGCACCCCTTTTATCGGGGTAAGATGCAGACCATGCCCCGCTGTATCGTGCGTGACTTCAATGATTTTGCCATCTGGTACACCCCCGGGGTGGCGGCTCCGTGCCGGGCGATAAAGGACGACCCGGAGAAGGTCTACGAGTACACCAGCAAGTGGAACACGGTAGCCGTGGTCTCCGACGGCACCCGGGTGCTGGGGCTGGGCGATATCGGCCCCGAGGCGGGTATGCCGGTCATGGAAGGTAAGGCGCTCCTCTTTAAGTACCTCGGCGGCGTCGACGCCGTGGCCATCTGCCTCGATACCAAAGACCCCGACGACATCATCCAGGCCGTCAAGTGGCTGCAGCCGTCCTTCGGCGGCATCAACCTGGAGGACATCGCCAATCCCAAGTGCTTCCGCATTCTGGACACCCTGCGAAAAGAGATGGCCATCCCGGTGTGGCACGACGACCAGCAGGGGACCGCCGCCGTCACCCTGGCCGGGTTGATTAACGCCCTGAAGATTGTGGGTAAGAAGATAGCCGAGGTAAGCGTGACCTTTATCGGGGTGGGCGCCGCTAACGTGGCCATCGCCCGGCTGCTCTTTGCCGCCGGCGTTAAGCCGGAGAACGCCATCTTCGTCGACAGTAAGGGTATCCTGCACGCCGGGAGAACCGATCTCGAGGCAAAGCAGGCGGCGAACCCTTACAAATGGGATTTGTGCCAGCGGACCAACCCCGGGCGGCGTACGGGCGGCGTCAGCCAGGCGCTTAAAGGGGTTGACGTCTGTATTTCGCTCTCGAAATCGGGCCCGGATACTATCAAGCCGGAGTGGCTTAAGGGGATGGCCAAGGACGCCGTGCTTTTTGCCTGCGCCAACCCGATTCCGGAAATCTGGCCCTGGGAAGCCAAGGAGGCCGGTGTCAGGATTGTGGCTACCGGCCGGTCGGACTTTCCCAATCAGGTGAATAACTCCACCGGTTTCCCGGCTATCTTCCGGGGCACCCTGGACGTTAAGGCGAGGACGATTACCGATGAGATGTGCCTTGCCGCCGCCTGCGAGCTGGCTAAGTGTGCCGAGGAGCAGGGCCTTAGCGAGGACTACATCAGCCCGACCATGGCGGAGTGGCAGGTCTTCGTCCGCGAGGCGGTGGCCGTGGGCATGAAGGCTATCGAGCAGGGCGTGGCGCGGGAGACCCCGAGCCGCGAGGAACTGACTAAACGGGTGGAGAAGATGATTAAAGAGGCCAGGGAAGCCACCGGTCTCCTGATGAACTCCGGGCTAATCCCGCCGGCTCCCGAGGCATAATAGCTGGTGGCTGAGATAAGATAGCAAAGGAGTGGGTCGTGATGAGAGAGATTGAAGCTAAGGAAGTAACCAAGACTGTATCCCGCCTTTTTCAGGAAGCCTGTTACTATCTCCCCCAGGATGTGGTAACGGTGATTAAGAAGGCACGGGACGCAGAGGAATCGCCGGTGGGGCGCGAGGTGCTCAGCCGGATACTGGAGAACATCGAGATTTCGGCTCAGGGAGAGGTCCCGCTGTGCCAGGACACCGGAGACGCCATCGTCTTTCTGGAGCTGGGGCAGGATGTCCATATCGTCGGGGGTGACCTCTACTCGGCCATAAACGAGGGGGTGCGCCAGGGATATGATGAGGGCTACCTCCGTAAGTCCATGGTAGGCCGCCCCTTTTCCGCCCGGACCAATACCAAGGACAACACCCCGGCCATCATCTACACCGACGTCGTTCCCGGCGACAAGCTCAGGATAATCGCCAAGCCCAAGGGGGGCGGCGCCGAGAATATGTCGCGGCTGGCCATGCTCAAGCCGGCGCAGGGTCGTCAGGGGGTTATCGACTTTGTCGTTCAAGCCGTGGATGAGGCGGGCAGTAACCCCTGCCCTCCGGTTATCGTCGGGGTGGGTATCGGCGGCACCGTGGAAAAGTGCGTTCTGCTGGCGAAAAAGGCTCTGCTGCGCGAGGTGGGTAAGCCCAACCCGGATGCCGAGGTTGCCGAGCTGGAGCGGGAGATTTTCCGGCGCGTCAATAACCTGGGCATCGGCCCCATGGGCTATGGGGGCAGGACCACGGCGCTGGCGGTCCATGTTGACGTCTTCCCGGCCCATATCGCCAGCCTGCCCGTAGCCGTTAATATGCAGTGCTGGTGCGCCCGGCACAAAGAGGCTTTCCTCTAGGCTGGGCCTAAAGCTCTGGAGAAGCCTTTTTACCGGGACGTCTTAATGAGACTTGAAGCGTGACTAATTAGTTCGGAGGCTTAAAGATGGCAAAGAAGATTAGCTTACCGCTTAACGAGGAGACCTTGAAGGGTCTTGAGGCCGGGGATGATGTTCTCCTCAACGGTGTTATCTATGTCGGCCGTGATGCGGCCCACAAGCGGCTGATTGAGACCCTGGAACACGGCGAGCCCCTCCCCTTCGATATCAAGGGGCAGACGATATACTTTATGGGCCCCACCCCGCCCCGGCCGGGGCGGCCGATTGGCTCGGCGGGGCCGACCACCAGCGGCCGTATGGACAGCTACTCGCCGCGCCTGATTGCCGAGGGGCTTAAGGGGATGATCGGCAAGGGAATGCGCTCGGAAGCGGTTAAGGAGGCGATGACGAAGTACCACGCGGTCTACTTCGGGGCCATCGGCGGGGCCGGTGCCCTGGCGGCCAGGAGTATCAAGAAATCGGAGGTGGTCGCCTATGAAGAGCTCGGTGCCGAGGCGATACGCCGCCTGGAGGTAGCGGACTTCTCGGTAACGGTGGTTAACGACATCTACGGCGGCGACCTCTACGATGAAGGCAAGGCTAAGTACCGGAGAGAGTAGCGGCCGGAATACAGCGCAGAGTCCTTAAGCGATCGTCAGGGAAAGGCCCGGTATGATGAACGTAATAGTCTGTGTCAAGCAGGTAATCGACCCCGAGGCACCCCCCGCCAGCTTTAAGGTCGATGCTGCTCAAGGTACGGTAACCCTGCCGCCGAACATATCCCCGGTAATCGACCCTTATTCGGAGTATGCCCTGGAGGCGGCGCTGAGAATCAAGGACGCCCAGGGCGGCAAAGTCACGGCGCTCAGTCTGGGCGCTGAGCTTTCACGCGACGTCGTTAGGAAGCCGCTCGCCATGGGGGCTGACGAGCTTGTCCTGCTCGAGGACGGGGCTTTTGGCGGGGGCGATAGTTGGACGACGGCCTGTGCCCTGGCTGCGGCCATCAAGAAGATAGGGGACTACTGTCTTATTTTTTGCGGGCGGCAGGCCGCCGACTGGGACGCGGGACAGGTAGGTTTGGGTATTGCCGAGATATTAGGGCTACCCGGCGTAACCCTGGCCAGGAAGGCGGATATCGTCGATAGTAAGGCCCGGGTGGAACGGGTAACCGATGAAGGCTACCAGGTGCTTGAGGTAGCCCTACCGGCCGTAATCACGGTGAGTAACGAGCTTGGCGAGCCCCGCTACCCTACCTTTAAGGGAATCATGGCGGCTAAGAAGAAGGAGCCGGTTATCTGGAAACCGGCCGATATTGCCCTTGAGCCGGCGCAGGTCGGGGCGGCGGGCCGGCAGGCTAAACTGGTCAGGCTGTTTCAGCCGGTTCGTGAGGGTAAGTGTGAGATTGTGGCCGGCGGGACGCCGGAAGAGTCCGCGACCAATCTGGCCCTTAAGCTCCGGGAGATAAATGCCCTGTAAGTGAAGTTTCCTGCGTTGCTGGGGAGGTAGCGCCAGTGTCCGAAGATAGCGGAATCATGATTTTCGGTGAGGTGAGGGGGGGTAAGCTGGATAGCGTCACCACCGAGCTTCTGGGTGGCGGCCGGCGGTTGGCCCTTAGGCTGGGGCAGGAGCTATTTTGCTTGCTGGTGGGCAGTGATGTCGCCGGTTTGGCTCAGGAGGTAGTTGCCTTCGGGGCCGATAAGGTGTATGTAGTTACCGATTCCCTGCTTAAAGAATACCAGCCGGATGCCTATCTCGCCGTTACCGAGAAGGTGGTAGGTCAGGTTAAGCCGCAGGTATTCCTGCTGGGGCAGAGCGATATCGG
>JAFGFP010000010.1 GCA_016931015.1 Dehalococcoidales bacterium | reverse complement strand
GTTGCGCCGGGAGCGGGAATAACCTTGACCTCTTAAGCGGCTCGTGCTACATTTTATTAGCGGCGAGAGTCCCTGTAGCTCAGTGGATAGAGCGGCTGCCTTCTAAGCAGCGGGTCGAGCGTTCGAATCGCTCCAGGGACGCCATTTTCCCCCACCCTAAAAAGACAGCACCTAGTAACTACGCAGAGACCTATCATGTCAATTAACTTTGTTACATTCTGAATCTCTATGAGGCACAGACGATGTGCCACAAGAAGTTATAAGCGCTAATAGCGATGATGACCACGAAAGCGATACCAGTGACAACAAAGTTCGCTTTGAAAATTGTGGTAATTCCGATTCCAGGAATATCTTTTACAGTGTCATTTGGTATTGCCTTCCGCTCTTTTAATTCCTTTTCAATAGCAGATTGCAAGTTAAGCCAATTTGTGAAGAGTTTGTGCTCCCTACGGATTGTCATGAAGGCCGCCCATGACAAATATATGCCTATTGAACATGCACCGATAACAATCATGGCTTGCAGGCAAGGATTAGACTGCAGCTGCTTACTAGCAAGAACCCACACCGTGCCTGCGAGAATGGGATATATCCACCAAGAGTAGTGTTTTTCTTCTTCCCAAAGGGCATCATGATGATGCCTAACTCTTTGAGAGATAATTTCCAGATACTTTAGCCAGTTCTCAATCTCTGCCATGTTTGTACTCATTATCTGCCTTCTAAGCGCCCCTAAAATACCTAAACGGGCATTAGTTCTTCCTCGGCTACCGTAATCATGCTGGCATCGAAATCACCGAGACGAACCTTGTAGATATAGGCGTCTTCCGGGAGGCGGTCTTTGTAGTAGAGAACGTGGAATTGCCCCAGGTAGAATGAGTCCAGGACTAAGCCCTCTTCACCGACATACTTTGCGTTATGGGCATACTTCGCGTGGCCGTGCTGGTCTTTGACAGAAACAACCTTTACCCTTTGACCCTTAGCATACTTCGGTTTCATAGCGGTCACCCCCGCTAAACTATTTCTGTCATCCCCGGCTCAGGCACCGTCGGCCATCTGAATATCCAGGAGATTATCCACGGCAGGCCGTGTGAAATTCTTCTCTTTGGTCAGATTAAGGACGTCCTTGGCGTAGCGCTCCGCCATACGGCGGGCGTGCTCGTAGTCACAATCAAGGGCATCGATGGTTATCCTGGTAACGTAGTCCGGGGGCATGTCAGGATACCCCTTCGGAAGTTCCATGCCCGCCTCGGCCATCCTCTTAACCGGCTCCAAACGTCCGGTGAGACCCTTGGCGTTGGCCACGGCGAGCTTGTAGAGCGTGCTCAAGGCGAGATACCAGCCCGGGCTCTGCGGCTCCAGCCTGACCGCCTCGAGCAGGGCCTTCTCCGCATCTCCGGCCCGACCCGACTGCATATACGCCAGCCCGAGGTGTCCCCAGCCGGCGGCAAAGTCCGGGTACTTGCTTACGGCCCGCTCCATCGCCTTGCTGACCCGCTCCGGGTGGCTCTCGACCTCGTCCCAGGCACTAATCAGCTTGGAAAGCTCGCGCATCGAAGGCTGCGACTTTCTATCTGTCAATAGTAAATTCCCCCTCGGAAGGCTTGAGTCACCGGCGCTTTATCGGCGCCGGCGTGGTAATACTCTAGTGCTAAGCCGGAGAATTGTCAATACCCCAAGATGTGGTAAAATCCAATCGGCAGTAATCGGGTAGGGAAACTCATGGGCAAGATTCTGATCGGCACCTGCTCCTGGACCGATAAGACGCTGATTGAGAGCGGCCGTTTTTACCCCGATTGGGCGCGCTCCGCCGAGGCGCGCCTGCGCTACTACGCCAGCCAGTTCCCCATCGTCGAGGTCGATAGTTCCTACTACGCCCTGCCCAGCGAGCAGGCCAGCCGCCTCTGGGTAGAGCGCACCGCCGACGGCTTTATCTTCGACGTTAAGGCCTTCCGCCTCTTCACCCGGCACCCGACCCCACCCTCTGCCCTGCCGCAAGATATTCGGAACGCCCTCCCCGTGGGGCTAAAGGAGAAGACGGCTGTCTACCAGCGCGAGCTGCCCCCAGAGTTGGTCGTTGAGTTGTGGCGGCGCTTCGAGCAGGCCCTCTTACCTCTGGACAGCGCCGGTAAGCTGGGCGTGGTGCTCTTTCAGTTCCCGCCCTGGTTCTCCCCCGGTAATGAAGCGCGGGAGTACCTGCTGGCCTGCAGTCAGAGGCTGGGGCAGTACCCGATTGCCGTCGAGTTCCGCCACTATGCCTGGCTGGATAACCGGAACATCGAGAAGACCCTGGGATTTCTCCGCGACCACAATCTGGCCTTCGTCTGCGTCGACGAGCCCCAGGGATTCCGGTCGAGCGTGGTGCCGGTTGCCGCAGCCACCGCCGACATCGGCCTGGTCCGCTTTCACGGCAGGAACCGCGATACCTGGGAGAAAAAGGGGATTAGCGTCGCGGAGCGGTTCAACTACCTCTATACCGAGGCGGAGCTCAGCGAATGGGCCCCGAAGCTCAAGGAACTGGCGGCAAAGACGCGCCAGCTCCACGTCCTCTTCAACAACTGCCATCAGGACAAGGCGGTAGCTAACGCCCGCCAGCTGCTACTGATGCTTGACTGAGGATAAACTGAGGCACTATAGTGAGACCGATGCAGGCAGCAACGGTAACCATCGGTGTCATCTCGGATACCCACGCCCGGGACCTCAGCGGGATAGCGGCCCCGGTGCTTAAGGCCCTGGCCGAAGTAGACCTCATCGTCCACGCCGGGGACTTCACGGAAAGGGGCGTGCTCGAAGGGCTCAAGACCATAGGCGAGGTAAAGGCCGTCTGCGGCAACATGGACTCCGGCGAACTCAAAGAAATGCTGCCCCGGCAGGACTTGTTCCTGGTGGGTGGTAAGAGAGTCGGGCTTATCCACGGGGTGGGGGCACCCTGGGGAATAACCAACCGGGTAAAGGACGCCTTTCCGGAGGCAGACATCATTATCTTCGGGCATTCCCATCAGGCCTGTAATCGTTTCCTCGGGGAGAGCCTGCTCTTTAACCCGGGACGGGCCCGGGACTCATTCGGGATACTTAAAATCGGCACCGAGGTAGACGCCGAGATAATCCCGGTCTAGCTACTCCCGCGCCCAGCCGTCTCAGGCTTGGTACGAGCCGAAGATAAAGTCCAGGTCGCTCTGTAGAGCGCTCAGGCTCTCCGGCGGGAAGAGCTTTTCATCGACGTCGAAGATGGCCCTCGTCTCGCCCTTGGCCGAGCCTAAGATATGCACCCGGAGGCACTCCTTAGCCTGTTTTCCCCCATCCTTCATACGAAACGAAAGCGTCGCCCGCGTCACGAACGACGAGGTATCATCCGGTGACATGTACGTCTCCAGCTTCGCCTCGCTGGCCACCGTCCCCTGCTTCAGCACCAGGTCTTTTATTTCATCATAAAGTAGCTCGGGATTCACATTCTGATAGGTCTTTTTAATCTGCACCGCGGTCTCCTTACCGTTAATCATTCCGTCCCGTAATATAATAACCCCAAATAATACTTTTGTCATTGTTTAGGTAATCCCCGGAACCGGCCTTGCGATAACGGCCTTATTTGCCGAATAAAGACGGGTATGCTATACTACTTAACGGCTAGAAAGGAGCCTGAGCTTGGTAGAGACAGTTACCATTAAGCAGCTTTTGGAAGCTGGGGCGC
>JAFGFP010000065.1 GCA_016931015.1 Dehalococcoidales bacterium | reverse complement strand
GTGCTCATCGCTCACAAGAAGTACTGGCTTAGGTTTACCGAGATTGAGACCGACTTCAAGTTCTTCTCCGCTAAAGAGGGCGACGACATTACCACCATGACCTCGGAAAACGGTAAGTGGCACTCTGCCCACGACCGGCTCATGCTCCGCTTCTTCGGCCGGGTCTTCCCCGTCGCCGCGCGCTAGCGGCTGGGATACAAACTAGCTTCCCTTTACGCGGCTAACCGGATTAAGGGTATCACGACTCACGGGGATGTTACTGGCGGGTTTCTGGCATCTCCTCCGGGGACTCAAGGGGGTGTGGGTGGTATCTCTTAAGCCGCGGTTACCGGTTGGGTCTCATCTTCTGGTAGCAATCGCTGCAGTAGACCGGTCTACCCTGCACCGGCTCGAAGGGAACCTCGGTCTCCTTACCGCACTCGGCGCACACTACGGGGAACATCTGGCGCCGGGGTCGATAGTCGTTACTGTCGTAGCGCATGGCTCTCCGCGCCTCGCGGCACGCCGGACAGCGTTTGGGGTCGTTGGTGTAGCCTTTGGATTGGAAGAACTGCTGCTCCTCAGCGCTGAAGGTAAAGGTAGCTCCGCAGTCGGAACATTGCAGGCTCCTGTCCTCGAATTGCATTGGCTGACCTCCACTCTGGTCGCTAGTTGGCTCGAGTTTTGGCCATCCAAGACCTGGGCAAATCCGCATAAGACCGGCCGGTATGAGATAACCTAAACTGAAACCACCATAAAGTAGTATATAGTAATCTGGCCTTCGGTGCAAGAGGTGGGGCTGATTCGGGGCGCTCCGGGTAGCTTAAGAGGCTTGGGAGCTAATGAAGAAGCCGTTTTGGGCAGCTTCCTCCAGGGTCTCCTTTATCTTGACCACCCGCGGCCCGTCCCGGCGTAGTTCCACCTCGACCTTGTCCTGAGGCCGTATCTCAATCTCGCGTTCGCCGTCCAGGGCGATGATTGCCAGCCGGCTGACGCTAACGCCCACCCTCTCGTCGAGGCTCAGCACCCGGTACTCCTCTATGCCTACCTCCCTGATTACCCCTGGGGCGATGGCGGCGCTTACCTTCAAGTTGTCCTTACCGATGCGGAGGTAGAGACCCTGGTCGTCGGCGGCGGATATGGGGTGGAAGCTGCCGCCGATTGAGGCCATGCCGACGTACGAGGGGTGGCACTGGGTGGCGAAGACCTCTCTCACCGGGGAGATGTCCCAGATGGCCCGGGCGCCGATAAACTGCTGGTCTAAGACGACGGCGTCTATCAGGGCAATGTCGGCGACCCGGCCGTTCTTATAGATGTTCAGCTTCTTGGTGCGGGCGGTACAGCGCTCCGGGCTAACGAGACCCCGGGCGATGATACCGGCGGCCAGTCCCGCGGTGGTGCCCTCTACCATGAAGGGGAAGGTATTGTTGGTGCCGGTGGAGATGGGCATCAGAGGCACCTGACCGCAGGCGCGCGCCACCACGCGGTTGGTGCCGTCGCCGCCCATGGTGACGATGCAGTCCACTCCCTGCTCGCGCATTAGCTGGCTGGCTTTGGCGGAGTCCTCGGCCTCGTTGGTGACCGGTATCTTCAGGATGGAGGCCCGGCATTTGAGCTTGTGCTGCCCGATGTCGGCCAGGGCCCGGTTCCCCAGGTGGTCGCGGTCGGGCATGATTAGAATCTCGCCGACCCCCGCCCAGTCCAGAGCCAGGATTACCCGCCGCAGGATGCCGATTTTCTGGTAGCTGCCCATGGTGGTGGCATGGGCCACCAGCCTTCTTATGTCCATGCTGGCGAAGGGGTTGGCGATGATGCCTACTTTACTCATTCGACTGCCTGGCTCCTCAGTTTAAGGTTTAGACCTATGCCCGGCTTGGCCCTGCCAGTACCCGGTGGTCTCTTTATCGTTCGGGATGAATGGTTATATAATAGGCTAGCGGCCGGCTTACCCGGGTGAGCCGCTTCTCTATTTAATGATAGCATTACTACCGGGGATAGTGAAGTTCCGGGGAGCCGGGGGCTTACTTTCAGTCCCGGGAAGGGATGGAAAGGGAGAGAGTCATAGTTAGCGCCGTAAGCTTCAGTCTGAAGCAGACCTGCCCCGATAGCAGCGCCCGCCTCGGCGAGTTAGTTACCCCACACGGCACGGTGCCGACGCCGGTCTTCGTGCCGGTGGGCAGTCAGGCCACCGTTAAGGCGCTCACCCCCGATGACCTTAAGTCCCTGGGGATAACCACGGTCATGGCCAACACCTATCACCTCTACCTGCGACCGGGGATAGAGGTTATCGAGCAGGCCGGGGGGCTGCATAAGTTCATGGGCTGGCCGGGGGTGATGATGACCGACAGCGGCGGCTATCAGATATTCAGCCTGGCGCGCCTGCGCCGCCTCGACGACCAGGGGGTTACCTTTCGCTCCCACATCGACGGGAGCCAGCACCTCATCACCCCGGAGCTGGCTATCCGGTTTCAGGAATCGCTGGGGGCCGACATCATCATGGTGCTGGACGAGTGCCCGCCGCTTAGCGAGACCCTTGAAGGGGTCGCTGCGGCTACGGAGCGGACCCACCGCTGGGCGGAGCGGTGTCTTAGAGCCAGGACCCGCCACGACCAGGCGCTGTTTGCCATCGTTCAGGGCGGGCTCTTCCCGGAACTACGCCGTAAGTCGGCCCGCTTTCTCAGCACGCTGGATTTCTCGGGCTACGCTATCGGCGGCTTGAGCCTGGGTGAGCCCGGAGCGCAGACCGACGACATGGTTAGCGAGGTTGTCGCTCAGCTCCCCGAGGCTAAGCCAAGGCACCTGATGGGGGTGGGGTCTCCCAACGACATTATTAACGGGGTAAGCCGGGGCATCGACATCTTCGATAGCGCCCTGCCCACCCAGGTGGCCCGCAAAGGGGCTCTCTTCACTCGTAAGGGCCGGCTTAATATCCGTAATGCGGGCTACCGCCGGCAGGACGGCCCCTTCGACCCGGACTGCGGCTGCTATACCTGCCGTAACTTCTCGGCCGCCTACCTGCACCACCTGTTCCGGAGCCAGGAGCTGCTCGCCTACCGGCTGGCCACGATTCACAACCTGTACTTTATGACCGGCCTGATGAAATCGATAAGGAAGGCTATCCTGAGCGGTAGCTTTGGCTCTTTTAGGGATGACTTCCTGGCCCATTACCGGCCCACCGACGACGGAGTACGGCTCGTTCAGCGGGAGCGGTGGCTTAAGGCCCAGAGCCGTAAGGAGGCGAACCAGGAGTGATTATGCCGGAGATGGCCCCGGACGTGCTCTTTAACAACCTGCTCTGGGTCGGCTTTATTTTCATCGACCTGGGGCTGGTTACCCTCATCTACCGCTTCTTCGGTAAGACCGGGCTCTATGTCGTTATCGTCGCCTCGGTCATCGTGGCCAATATCCAGGTGGTGAAGACGGTGGCTATCTTCGGGCTGGTGGCCACCCTGGGGAACGTAATCTACGGCAGTATCTTCTTCGCTACCGATATCCTAAGCGAGGTCTACGGCAAGCAGACGGCGCGGCGCGGGGTATGGTTCGGCTTCATCGGCATGGCCCTGGCGACGCTGTGGATGCAGCTCGGCCTGACGTTCATCCCCGACGCCTCGGACTTTGCCCAGGACTCCCTGGTGACCATCTTCGGTCTCATGCCCCGAATCGCCGCCGGCAGCGTCACCGCCTATCTCGTCTCTCAGCACCACGATATCTGGGCCTTCCTTTTCTGGAAGAAGAAGACCCAGGG